>NZ_JBQCWZ010000770.1:0-673 GCF_051956895.1 Neisseria sp. P0021.S006 | reverse complement strand
GTCGTAAGGGCGCGGGGTCAGCTCAGGTTCGCCGTTGCGGCGGCTGGCGGCATAAAGTGAATCGAAAACATACACTTCAGACGGACAAAACTCTTCGCCTCCGCCAGCCAGCATCATATCAATCAGGCCGTATTTAATCGCTTCATAGGCATAACCAATGCCTTGGCTGCCGGAAGAGCACGCGCTCGAAGTCGGGATAATGCGGCCTTTCAAGCCGAAGAAAATGCCGATATTGGCGGCGGCCGTATGCGGCATCATGCGCACATAAGTATTGGCGTTGAAATTACGCGAAGTGCCGGTCAGCAAGAGCTCGCCCAAATCGCCGATGTCTTTGGTACTGCCGACAGACGAACCGCACGCTACGCCCATACGGCCGTCGGTAATGCTTTCATCACCCAGCAAGCCTGCATCCGTCAAAGCTTGTTCCGCCGCATCGACACACAAATGCGATACGCGCCCCATGCTTCTGAGCTGCGGGGGGGGGGGGTGGGGGGGAGGGGGGGGGGGGGGGGTCGGTGCACCCAGTTGCGCTTCCAATTCAGGAAAGCGTTCGCTCCAGTCCATGTGTTTGACTGCGTTTTTTTCGGCTTTAAAGGCCGTCTGAATGCTTTGCCAATCACGGCCGAAGGCGTTAATACCGCCGATACCTGTTACTACGACTCTTCTGGTATTC
>NZ_JBQCWZ010000769.1:0-673 GCF_051956895.1 Neisseria sp. P0021.S006 | reverse complement strand
GGTGTATGCCTCTTTGCTGGTGCCGGGCATGATTATGTTTGAATCTTTCTTGAGCTTCTTGGGCTTGGGCGTGCAAGAGCCGATGACCAGTTGGGGTTCGATGTTGCAAGAAGGCGCGATTTCTATGGAAGCTGCACCATGGCAGCTGCTCGTGCCGAGTTTCTTCTTGGTAACCACTTTGTTCTGTTTCAACTTTATCGGCGACGGCCTGCGCGATGCGCTCGACCCGAAAGACCGCTAAACGACAACCAAAAGGATAATCAAAATGACAAAACAGTTACTGGTTGTAGAAAATCTGGACATCAATTTCGAATTGCATGAAAAGAACGTGCACGCCGTGCGTAATGTCAGCTTTAAAGTGGCAGAGGGCGAAACATTGGCTTTGGTCGGCGAGTCCGGCTCGGGCAAGTCCGTAACGTCTATGTCCGTTATGCGCCTGCTGCCTGAGAAATTTGCCCGCTATGGCAAAGATTCACGCATTACTTTTGACGGCATTTCCATTTTGGATGCCGATGAGAAAACCTTGCGTGATTTGCGCGGCAATCGCATCAGCGTGATTTTCCAAGAGCCGATGACCTCGCTCAATCCGTTTATGCGTATCGGTGCGCAACTGATTGAAGCGGCGCGTGTGCACAATAAAAAGCTTGGCAAAAAAGAAGCAGTGCAGAAAGCA
>NZ_JBQCWZ010000768.1:0-674 GCF_051956895.1 Neisseria sp. P0021.S006 | reverse complement strand
TGTGCAGCCCGAGTTCTTCCCATACTGATACGGCTACGCCGATTTGCCCTTTGCCGCCGTCAATCAACACGGCATCCGGCCATTTGACACTTTCTCCGTTGGCTTCGGCTTCCTGCATTTTGCCGTAGCGGCGCGTCAACACTTCGCGCATGGCGGCGTAGTCGTCGCCGGGCTTGGCGGTCGTGATGTTGTAGCGGCGGTATTGCGAAGGCTGGATGCTTTGCTCATCGTACACAACGCAGGACGCAATAGTGGCCTCGCCTTGCGTGTGGCTGATATCGAAACACTCAAGGCGGTTGAGGCTGTCTGAATCCATGCCGAGGATTTTGGCCAGTTCATCAATACGGTGCTGCTGGCTGCTTTGTTGCAGGCGGCGTTGAGCAATCGCCATTTGTGCGTTTTGTTCCGCCATTTTCAACCAGACTTTACGTTCGCCTATGGTCTTGGTGACAAATTGCATCTGCTTGCCGTGTTCGCCTTCCAAAGCCTCTTTCAGCGCATCGGGAACGGGAAAGTTACTGATGATGATGTCGGGTTTGCTTTTGCCCAGATAGTGTTGGGCGACGAAGGCTTCAGCGTAATCTTGTCCGTTTGGCTCGGGATCGTTTTTGGTGTCGGGGAAAAAGCTTTTGTCGCCTACGTGCCGCCCACCGCGGATGCGGACCCAGTGTATG
>NZ_JBQCWZ010000767.1:0-674 GCF_051956895.1 Neisseria sp. P0021.S006 | reverse complement strand
TTTCAACCGTTGGCGACTTGGCCATTTTGGCAGCCGCGCTGATCAATGACTATCCGAAATACTATCCTTTGTTTGCAAACAAATCTTTCAAATACAATAATATCGAACAGCCCAACCGCAACCTCCTGCTCTATCGCGACAGCAGTATCGATGGTTTGAAAACCGGCTATAGCGAAGGCGCAGGCTACCATCTCGCCGCTTCCAGCAAACGCAACAACCGCCGTATTGTTTCCATCCTTGCCGGTGCCGAATCCACCGAAGCGCGCGCCAGCGAAAGCAGCAAACTGCTCAACTGGTCATTGCAGGCATTTGATACGCCTAAACTTTACAACGGCGGAGAAGTGATTTCCCAAGTCAAAGTTTACAAAGGCAGTACCAAAGCCGTAGATATCGGTTTCTTGGACGATGTTTACATTACCATTCCCCACGATACCGGCAAAAACGTCAAACCTATTTTAGAAACGCTTCAGCCCGTCCTCGCCCCGATTGAAAAAGGCCAAGTATTGGGCAAACTGAAAGTCATGAAAGACGGCAAAATCATTGCCGAAAAAGACGTCGTTGCCCTAACCGGTGTTGAAGAAGGCAGCTGGTTGCGCCGTATGTGGGACGCGATTGTGTTGTGGTTTAAAGGTTTATTCAGTTAATCCTCTTGCTATGAAAACATACATAAAGGC
>NZ_JBQCWZ010000766.1:0-674 GCF_051956895.1 Neisseria sp. P0021.S006 | reverse complement strand
CTATTGCAATATGCGCCGCAAGCTCAAGAAAGCGTTGACGAGCTTTTGCGCCAACATATCAGCCTGCACAACAACTGGGCGGCAGTATCCGCCGAATTTACCAAACTCGAAGTAGACAACGCCTATGTCCCCGATGCGGAAGCGTTCAAACGCTTTGTCGCAGGATATGATGTCCATCTGGCGATTGAAGAGCCGCTGTTTGATATGGGCAAAACCTTTATCCCCAAAGAAAAACTGACCGAAATCGGCGAAATTATGGCTGCACGCCGCCGCAAATAAGGCCGTCTGAAACAATCGTCTCAAGGATATATTATGCTGACCCCAAAAAGTTGCGATTTGTTCAATATTCCCTTTTTCCAATTTTCCCAGCTTAAAAAATACCAGCCTGAAAGTATTCCGCAAATCAAGGCAGACTATAAAGAAAACTGGCAGGTATGGCAGCAGCTGATCCAGCAGGTTGCCGCCGAATTGGGTGCGCCGTTTGCGCCGCCGCATATCGAACGCTGGTGTAACGGCTGGCAGGTCCGCGCCCATTTCTTTGCCTATTTCAAATACGAACAATATAAAAATTCCGCAGCAATTTTATCGATTTTGCTCAACCGCCGCCGTTTGAGCGTCAGCTTGGATTGGCACTGCTATAAAGCCGATGTTTCCCCCATTGCGCTGCCTGATTA
>NZ_JBQCWZ010000765.1:0-675 GCF_051956895.1 Neisseria sp. P0021.S006 | reverse complement strand
GATGACGACAATATGGCGGATTTTGTTTTGTTTAATTTTATGCGTCAGGATTTTTTCCGGATACATCTCCGTCATGTCCAAAAGGCTGCGCATGCCCAGATTGTCGGTTAAACCGCCGTCGATAAGGTGGATGTAGGGACGGTTTTTACTGTCGCTGTATTTTTGGAAACGCTCGAAAAATTCTTTTCGGGTTTGCAGCTGTTTTTTACCTGCTTCGCTGTCTTCGCTGTCGGAGACAAGTTGAAACGGCGGCGTGTATTGGCAATGGCCGCCGTTGTTATTGAGCGTAATCGGTGCAAACACCATAGGTACGGAGCTTGACGCGGCAGCGGCGCGGGCAAGTCGCAAGTCGCCCAAGTCGATACACATCGGGTCGAAATATTCTTGCGTGAAATTGAAACGCTCGCCTATGCCCATATCGGTGGCGGAAATGATGGCAAACGGGCCTTTGCGGTTCATTTCCAAATCGCGGAAAGTGGTTTTGCCGAAAAGGTAGTTTTCAAACTGCTCCTGTAACAGATCACCGCGTCCGTATTCAGGCGAGGCCAGTCGGGGCAGGTTGGACATGGAAAATGCTTGTTTGACAACTTGGCGTTGGAAGTTTTGGTGTAGGAAACGTTTGTAAAACAAGGGAATGGTTTCTTCGCCCTTGAGTGCAAAATAAGCCGCCAAAAC
>NZ_JBQCWZ010000764.1:0-675 GCF_051956895.1 Neisseria sp. P0021.S006 | reverse complement strand
GATTTTGAAAGTTGAAAATAATGTATTTTGTTGACCGTACTGCTGTCGTGCTGAAGCCGACCGCCCGTTTTTTGGAATGGTTGAAATCCTCCGATGAGAATATGCCCGATTTGACCGTCGAGCAACTGCGTACCAACTGCTCCGTATTCTTGGTGCCGCAATTTGACGAACCCGAATCCGTCATTTCCTATTTTGACGAACGCTACCAGCAGATTTTTGAAGCCGAATTGGCAGGCTGGGACATCGATAAAAGCAAATGGCCGCAAGACATGAGCCTGAAGGCTTTTTGGGAATTTTTCGATACCGAAATCCACGATATGGTTTTGGATATGGAAGAGGCGGAATTGAACATTACGCCTGTTTTCGACAATATGATGTAAAGCCGTGCGAAGTTTTCAGACGGCCTTAAAGCCCTCGCGTTCTTTGAAAATTCTGATTGTTTCCTTACACCTTTCGGCGTTGGCCTTATGCCTTGTCGAGTTTTCCGGCTGGATGATGTGGCTGGGTTTGGCGGCATTGGCCGGCAGTTTTGCCTATGCTTGGCGCAGCGTTAATTTTCAGACTCAAAATGCGGTCAGAAAAATCATCATCGACCGCCCATCCCGTGCGACTGTTTATTTGAATCACGAGGCAGAGGGAAGAAGTGCGGTTTTGCAAGACAGCAGTATGTTGACG
>NZ_JBQCWZ010000763.1:0-675 GCF_051956895.1 Neisseria sp. P0021.S006 | reverse complement strand
GGACAATAATCAGCGTTTTATTTTAAAAACGATATAAAAAAGGCCGTCTGAAGCCCAATGATTTGGGTTTCAGACGGCCTTTTGGTTTTTTGGTTTACCAAATTTCAGACAAAGTTTCTTTGACTTTGGCCTTCACTTCCGCACCGAAGCGGCGGCTGAGCATTTTGCTGAAATCGTCTTGCGGCGTGTAGTTGACCAGCTCGGGGGCTTTGACGACATCGCGGGCAACGCTGTAAATGCTGCCGAAGTCGTCAATCAGGCCGACCTGTTTGGCTTCTTTGCCGGTATAGATGCGGCCGCTGAAAACGTCGGGATACTGTTTGTCTTTCAACCTTGCGCCACGGCCGAGTTTGACGGCTTTGATGAATTCTTGGTGGATATCGCCCAACATGGTTTCCCAAATTTGGGTTTGCGCCGGGGTTTCAGGTGTGAAAGGGTCGCCCATGCCTTTGTTGCTGCCGGCGGTTTTCAGACGGCGTTTGACACCGGCTTTGTCCATCAGGCCGGTAAAGTCGAACCCGCCGCCGATCACGCCGATGCTGCCGACAATGCTGGAAGGGTCGGCGTAAATTTTGTCGGCTGCGGCAGCAATGTAGTAGCAGCCGGAAGCGCACATGTCTTCGGCAACGAGGTAAACAGGGATGTCTTTGTGTTCGGCTTTGAGGCGGCGGACTT
>NZ_JBQCWZ010000762.1:0-677 GCF_051956895.1 Neisseria sp. P0021.S006 | reverse complement strand
ATACTGACTATCTCTATTTATCAAAACTACAAATCCAAATTACCCTTCAAAATCAATCCGTTATATGAAACAGATTCAATAAACAAAGGCCGTCTGAAAACCTATTTCCAAAGTTTTCAGACGGCCTTTATCTTAGACCAAACCATTAAGCGTAATATCTGTCTTCGCCTTTACCGTCAACGTTGTCGGCACAACGTTTACAGATGGTTTCATGGCCTGCAACTGCGCCTACATCGTGGGTGTAGTGCCAGCAGCGTTCGCATTTTTCACCATCGCTGGCTTTAGCGGTTACAGCAAGTTCATCACCTACTTTCACTTCTGCTTTAGACACCAGCAAAGCAAAACGCAATTCTTCGCCCAAAGTGTTCAGATAATCGGCAATTTCTTCCGGAGCCGTAATTTCGGCTTCGGCTTGCAATGAAGAACCGACTGTTTTATCCGTACGCAGAGGTTCGATGGCGGCAGTTACTGCTTCGCGTGCTTCGCGGATTGCCGTCCATTTTTTCACCAATTCGGCTTCGGCTTTTTCATTGATAGATGGGAACTCATGCCATGTGTGGAAGAGGACGCTGTCTTCTTCGCCGCCACCGATAATATCCCATGCTTCCTCGCCGTTGAAGCACAAAATCGGAGCAATCAGCAGAACCAAACTGCGTGTGATGTGATACGGGGCAGTT
>NZ_JBQCWZ010000761.1:0-679 GCF_051956895.1 Neisseria sp. P0021.S006 | reverse complement strand
CATTGCTATTTTACCTGCTTTAGCCTAAACACACCAATTGAACTTACACTGCGCTATAATAGTGGATTGCAATTTTCCAGCCAGAGATGCCCGTCATGAGCAATTATTCCGATATGCCGTCTGAAGACCGTGAAATCAGCGCATTGTCACTGCCGCCACATTCCACAGAAGCGGAGCAATCCGTCTTAGGCGGTCTGATGCTGGAAAATTCTGCTTGGGACCGTATTGCCGATGTCGTTTCCGGCGAAGATTTCTACCGCCACGAACACCGCCTGATTTTTCGTGCGATTGCCAACCTGATTAATGAAAGCCGTCCTGCAGACGTCATTACCGTTCAAGAAAGTTTGGAGCGCAATGAAGAATTGGAAGCGGCAGGCGGATTCAATTATCTGATTACGCTGGCGCAAAACACGCCGTCTGCTGCCAATATCCGCCGCTACGCCGAAATCGTGCGCGAGCGTTCCATCATGCGCCAGCTTGCCGAAGTCGGCACGGAAATTGCACGCAGCGCATACAATCCGCAAGGGCGCGATGCAGGCCAGCTTTTGGACGAGGCAGAAAACAAAGTATTCCAAATCGCCGAAAGTACCGCCAAATCCAAACAAGGCTTCCTTGAGATGCCCGACCTTTTGAAAGAAGTGGTCGAGCGCATCGATATGCTTTATTCGCGCGACAATCC
>NZ_JBQCWZ010000760.1:0-680 GCF_051956895.1 Neisseria sp. P0021.S006 | reverse complement strand
CTGAAAAGAGAATTTATGAATCCGCGTATATAGGTGTGTTGCAGACGACCTCGACTTATATCGTCAAACCATTAATGACGGTGCGGAACAAAGCCTTCCGGAGCTTCCGCACCTGCAGGCAGGTCAAATGTGTCGCGCAGAACGACTTTGTAGAACGCAAATGCATCTTTTGCACCTTGAATCGCTTCGGCTTCAGCTTCAGGACTTAAACCCAAAGCATTCAGATGCTCGACAAACGCACGCCAATGTTTGCCGCGGCCGTTCGGATGGGGGGCGAGGTGGCGCGCGCCGTGTTCGCCGGTGTAATCCAGTTTTTGCGCGTGTTTAAACAAAAATGCTGCGCCCAAATTGGAACCTTCGGCGCAATACAGCCAACCGATGGCTTTGTTGCCGGTTTCATGTGGCAACGGTTTACCGTATTCGTAAGGTTTGTCGCCCAAATCAGCCAAGTCTTGCGTTACCGCGTCGTAACGCGCCATGTATTCCAGCTCAGGAATGGCTTTGTTCAACTCGGAGTCTTTATAAATATGATCGACCGCTTTGTGGAACACTGATTGCAGTTTCAAAAATTTGATGTAATTCTCTTTGTTGGTAAACGGCTCGACAGACATAACCAAGTTGTCCACGCTATCGTGAATAGTTGTAGTTTGCTCTTTCAGCCGTTTGGCAAAAGTCAGCTC
>NZ_JBQCWZ010000759.1:0-681 GCF_051956895.1 Neisseria sp. P0021.S006 | reverse complement strand
GTACCGTCCGCCATGCCTTCCAGCGCGGCTTTGGTGGCTTTGCTGTTGTTGAAACGTGAAAGGCTGGCGACTTTCACGGGGAAATCGGCGAAGCGGTCGGCGAAGTTTTGCGCGTGCTGCTCGACCAAAAGCGTGGTTGGGGCGAGTACGGCGACCTGTTTGCCGCCCATCACCGCCACAAACGCGGCGCGCAGGGCGACTTCGGTTTTGCCAAAACCGACATCGCCGCACACTAGGCGGTCCATCGGCTTCGCCTGCGTCAAATCCTTAATCACAGCGGCGATGGCAGCGGCTTGGTCTTCGGTTTCTTCATAGCCAAAGCCGTCGGCAAATGCCTGATAATCCAACTCGTTGATTTCAAACTTGTGTCCCGATTGGGCGGCGCGTTGGGCGTAGAGATTGAGCAACTCGGCGGCGGTGTCGCGCGCTTTTTCGGCGGCTTTGCGTTTTGCCTTATTCCATGCGCCGCTGCCGAGCTTGTGCAGGGCGACGTTTTCATGCGCCTGACCAGAGTAGCGGCTGATTAAATGCAGTTGCGAAACAGGCACATAAAGCTGCGCTTCGCCCGCGTATTCGAGCAACATCATTTCGTTGGTTTCGTCGCCCAAGTCCATTGTGACCAAGCCCATATATCGGCCGATACCGTGTTCTTCGTGTACAACAGGATCGCCGATATTGATT
>NZ_JBQCWZ010000758.1:0-681 GCF_051956895.1 Neisseria sp. P0021.S006 | reverse complement strand
GTCAAGGCAACCAAATCAAACTGGTTATGCCTGAAAACGTAACCTTCGCCACCGGCAGCGCTGCCCTGAGCGGTCAAGCTCAAAGCGCCTTGTCTGCTGCTGCACAAACTCTGGTTCAATATCCTGACACGACTTTGACCATCAACGGCCATACCGACAATACCGGTAACGACGCCATCAACGAGCCATTGTCTCGCAACCGCGCCGAATCTGTCGCTACCTTCCTGCAATCCCGTGGCGTAAGCAGCACCCGTTTGAGCACTTTCGGTTACGGCTCCCGTCAACCAATCGCCTCCAATGCTACTGTTGAAGGCCGCGCACAAAACCGCCGCGTTGAAATCTTGATCAACCCTGACCAACGCGCCATTGACGCCGCTAAAAAACAAATGTAATCCGACAGCTGTCTGATTCCCATGCTTAAGGCCGTCTGAAATTTCAGACGGCCTTTTTCTTTGTAGATTTTGTTTGCAATTTCTCCTCCTCAATCCAATCCATCATAAAATTTATTCCTTTATTAACAAGACTTTTCAATTTTTCCTTTAAAAAAACTGTATTAATACTCTAATTTTTACACTGACTTAGAGTATAATTCCTAAAATTTTAAAAACACGCCTCATGCCGTCTGAAAAACGGCGGCGAAAAACACACTTATTTGTATACACATCAGCCCGTTATCCAATC
>NZ_JBQCWZ010000757.1:0-681 GCF_051956895.1 Neisseria sp. P0021.S006 | reverse complement strand
ATCCAAAGGAATCTGACCGCTCATATAAACCGTATCGCCTGCACGGACTGCTTGGCTGTATGCACCAATCGCGGCAGGGGCTTTGTCGGTATGGATAATGGTTTTAGACATGATATTCTCCTCAAATAGAAATGTCAGAAACAGGTGGAAGCTTCGAATTTTACTTTCAACAGAAATACGTTTCAATAAAAGCATTCAATTAATGCGTTTAGCCCGTCTTGTTCTTCCCCGATTTTAAACCTACAATCCCACATATTATTCATTTCAAAGCCGAAATTATTATGTTTTTTGTCTTATCCCCAGCCAAAAACCTCAACGAAAAAGACCCCTCCCCCGTCAGCAGCTTTACCCAGCCCGACCTTCTGCCCGAAGCGGAAATCCTGATGCAGGAGTTGCGCCAGCTTGCCCCCCAACAAATCGCCGAGCTGATGCATGTTTCCGACAAAATCGCCCTGCTCAATGCCGAACGCAATGCCGTATGGCACACGCCGTTTACGCCTGAAAACGCCAAACAAGCCGTATTTATGTTCAACGGCGACGTCTACGAAGGCATCGCCGCCGATACGCTCAAACCGAAACAAATCGACTACCTGCAACAACACGTCCGCCTGCTCTCCGGCCTATACGGCGTACTGCGCCCGCTCGACTTGATGCAGCCCTACCGCTTGGAAATGGGCACAG
>NZ_JBQCWZ010000756.1:0-682 GCF_051956895.1 Neisseria sp. P0021.S006 | reverse complement strand
CGGTCACGTTGTTCGCGTCTTCTGCTGAAGCAGTGACGGTCACTTTGTCCGAACCTGCGCTCGCAGTCGTGCCTTTGGCGTTGACGGTATAGATGTCTTGGCCGTTGGCGCCGGTCGTTTTCACCACGTCTTTGATGTTGGTGCCGGCTGCAACTTCGGTACGGGCAGCGGCGCTTTGCTGTTTCAGCTGGCTGTAGTTGACGGCGTCGGTGTCATCGGTACCGGCGGCAACATTGGTAATCTTGTTGCCGGCGGCATTGATGCCTGACTTGGTCACACTCGGGCCACCGGTAATGGTGAGGCCGTCTGTATTCAGTTTGCTGTCGCCTGCGGTGACGCTGTCAACGGTAATGTCTTTGGCCAGTTTGAAGTCAATCTGGTTGTCAGACACGGTGGTCACGATGTTTTTGTCGCTGCTGCGGTAAGCAACGGTTTCGCCCAGTTGGACGTTGTCGTCGTTACCGTTGTCGGCGGCAATGTTCAGACCTTTGGCCACGTTGGCGTTGGTTTCTTTCAGCTGACCGTAGTTAACGGCGTCGGTATCGTCGGTACCGGCGGCTACGTTGGTCACTTTGTTGCCGGCGTTGTTCAATCCGTCTTTGGTCAGTTTGACATCACCTGCTTTAACGCCGTCTTGGGTCAATGCAACATCGTCGCCTACTTTCACACCGTCGTTGTTCAC
>NZ_JBQCWZ010000755.1:0-683 GCF_051956895.1 Neisseria sp. P0021.S006 | reverse complement strand
GGTCAGCCCTTGTTTGTCGGCTTCCTGCATGGGTATGCCCATGATTTTGCGGTGGACGGCGATGTCCTCGGCGATGTTTTGGCAACCGGTTTGCACGGGCTTTTGCGTGATCACGCTTCTGCCCTGCTGCAATAATTGTTTTGCCAACACGCCGGTGGCGACGGTTTTGCCGATGTCCGTATCAATGCCGCTGACGAAGTAAACGCCTTTCATTTGCTGTGTTCCTTCAAAATTTGTACGGTTTTGTCGGCAAGTTCGGTCAAGAGGTCGTCTGAAATGATGTAAGGCGGCATGAGGTACACCAGCCTGCCGAATGGGCGTACCCAAATGCCCTGCGCCACGCAGTCCGCTTGAAAACGCGCCATATTCACGCCTTTTTCCAGCTCAATTACCCCGATGGCACCCAAAACACGCACATCTTTCACGCCGCGAATGTCCCATGCAGCTTTCAGACGGCCTTTTAAGATGCTTTCGATGCGGCGGATATTTGCCTGCCAATCTTGGGACAAAAGCAGTTTGACCGAAGCGCAGGCTACGGCACACGCCAGCGGATTTGCCATAAATGTCGGTCCGTGCATAAACACACCCGCCTCACCGCGCGAAATCGTTTCGGTGACTTTTTGCGAAGTAATCGCCGCCGCCAACGTCATATAGCCGCCGCTCAAGCCCTTGCCGATACACAT
>NZ_JBQCWZ010000754.1:0-683 GCF_051956895.1 Neisseria sp. P0021.S006 | reverse complement strand
ATCGGCGTTGTAGCGAATGGCTCTGATAAGTTGGAAGTCAAATTGGCTAAAGACTTGGTAGTAGACAGCGTGAAAGCCGGCGATACCACAGTTAATACCGATGGCGTGAAAGTTGGCGATGTCAATCTGACTAAAGCCGGCTTGAACAACGGCGGTAACAAGATTACCAACGTTGCAGCCGGTACCGATGATACTGATGCGGTGAATGTTGCTCAGTTGAACAAAGCTGCGGCTGCGGCTAAGACCGAAGTCGTTCAAGGCGATAACATTGTTGTTACTCAGGATGTCGGCGCCAATGGCCAAACCATTTACAAAGTGGCTACCGATAAAAACCTGAAAGTTGACAGCGTTACCGCAGGTGATACCGTGATGAATAATGACGGTGTGAAAGTTGGCGATGATGTTGCATTGAACAAAGACGGCTTGAAAGCAGGTGATGTGAACCTGACCAAGGCTGGCTTGAACAATGGCGGCAACAAGATTACCAACGTTGCGGCCGGTACGGATGACACCGATGCAGTCAATGTTTCTCAACTGAAACAAGCTGCTGCTGCGTCTAAGACTGAAGTCGTTCAAGGTAAGAACATCGTTGTGACTGAAAAAACAGGTGACAAAGGTCAGACTGTTTATGAAGTTGCTACCGATAAAGACTTGGACGTTGACAGCGTGAAAGCCGGTGATAC
>NZ_JBQCWZ010000753.1:0-683 GCF_051956895.1 Neisseria sp. P0021.S006 | reverse complement strand
TTCCTCCGCAAGGCGGCCGCAAACATCCGAACCAAGAATTCATCAACGTTGATACCACCAACATCCTCTTTATCTGCGGCGGTGCATTTGCCGGCTTGGAAAAAGTCATCCGCCAACGTACTGAAAAAGGTGGTATCGGCTTTGGTGCGGCGGTGCACAGCAAAGATGAAAACGCCGATATTTCAGCCCTGTTTGAAACAGTCGAGCCTGAAGACTTAATTAAATTCGGTTTGATTCCCGAGCTTATCGGCCGTCTGCCCGTGATTGCCACATTGGCAGAATTGGACGAAGATGCTTTGGTCAACATTTTGACCGAACCGAAAAACGCCTTAGTCAAACAATATCAAACCTTGTTTGCAATGGAAGATGTCGGCCTTGAGTTTGAAGAAGATGCCTTGCGCAGCATCGCCAAACTGGCGATGGAACGTAAAACCGGTGCGCGCGGCCTGCGCTCTATCGTCGAACGTTGCCTCTTGGACACCATGTACGCCCTACCGGATTTGAAAGGTGTAGCAAAAGTCGTCATCAATAAAGAGGTCGTGGAAAAAGGCGAACAGCCAAAACTTTTCCGTGCAGACGGCAGCGAATATAAGCAATAAGGATCATTCTCCGAAAAAGACGTGTACTCGCTACACGTCTTTTTTATTTTTTAATAAAACCAAAAGTATATCTTTGAATAATGG
>NZ_JBQCWZ010000752.1:0-684 GCF_051956895.1 Neisseria sp. P0021.S006 | reverse complement strand
GAGTTCATCACCAAAGCGAAGATGGCTACTTTTAACGGGTTGAAGCCCAAGCTCATCAGGATTGGCGCGGCAATGGCGGCAGGCGTACCGAAACCGGACGCGCCTTCAATCATAAAGGCGAAAGACCAGCCGATGATCATCAATTGGGCAATCGGGTTCGGGCTGATGGTGGCCAGCCATTTGCGGATGACGTCGATACAGCCGGTGGTTTCCATCATGCGGTTGAACATAATGGCACCGAAAATCACGGTAATCGGGGTCAGGGTAGAGACGAGGCCGGACGCGGCTGTTGCGTTGAGCAACATGGCGTTGTCGCCGAAATAAAACAGTTTGATGGCATAAATCAGCGCGGCGGTAATCGGCAGCGCGACGTAGGACGGCATACTGTTTTTCTTAACCATCAGCCAGATCAGCAGCACGATGGGAAAAATACTGAGAAAGAGAGCCATGGGATTATCCTCGGGGCAACGGGCATCATAACCGTCAATCAATGGCGGTTTGATGCGATGTGTTGAGTAATAGATGTTTTTCGAATAAGGATTGCCACCTTTTTAGATGCAATCAGTTATCAGGTAAATTGGTTTTACCAATTTATGAAAACTGTTGCACACTTTACGTAATCTTATGTAATCAGTCAAGGGGTTTGTAATAAAAAAGGCCGTCTGAAATAGGGTTTTCAGACAG
>NZ_JBQCWZ010000751.1:0-684 GCF_051956895.1 Neisseria sp. P0021.S006 | reverse complement strand
CGGCAGGATGGCTGGAAGCGATGCGGGTAAAGTCGCGAAAGCCGGTGGCGGCATAGGGGAGGTAGTCTTTGCCGTGAGGATGATCAACCAAAGCGTGGACATAGGCAAAGGCGACTAAGTGCGGCAAGTGGGAAACGGCGGCAAAAATATTGTCGTGTTCTTCGGCACTCATGGTCGAAATTTGCGAACCAACCGCCTGCCACAGGCTTTTCAGCCGTCTCAGGCCATCTGAAGCCTCTTGGCCATGTAGCGTAATAATCAGGCGGCTGTTTTGAAACAAACCGCAACGCGCGGATTTTGCCCCGCTTTGATCGGAGCCGGCAATCGGGTGGGCGGCAAAACATTGCGGCAGGCGGTCGGATAAGTGGGTGCGGAAGGCATTGAGTGCCGATTGTTTGGTGCTGCCGACATCGGAAACGCAGGCCGTATCTTTTAAGAAGGGCTTGATGTCGCGGCATACGTCAGGCAGGACGGAGACAGGCGTGGCAATCAAAACCAAATCGGCGTTGCCGATGCTTTCGGCGCAAATATCCGGATAGGCATGGTCGATGATGCCGCATTCGAGTGCGTAATTGAGGTTGTCGGCATTGGTGTCGATGCCGGTAACGGTTTGCACCAGTCCCAAGCGTTTGAGGTCGAGCATGAACGAACCGCCGATTAAACCGACGCCGATAAGGGTAATGT
>NZ_JBQCWZ010000750.1:0-686 GCF_051956895.1 Neisseria sp. P0021.S006 | reverse complement strand
ATCAGGCAGACGCATCATGGATGCACGGCCCAACATTACGGTTTCGGCTTCCAAACCGCCCACGCCTACGGAAATCACGCCCAGTGAATCGACGTGCGGCGTATGTGAGTCAGTACCGACGCAGGTGTCAGGGAATGCCACGCCGTTTTTGACTTGGACAACCGGAGACATTTTTTCCAAGTTGATTTGGTGCATAATGCCGTTGCCTGCCGGAATCACGTCCACATTTTCAAATGCGGTTTTTGTCCAGTTGATGAAGTGGAAACGGTCTTCGTTACGTCTGTCTTCGATTTCGCGGTTTTTGCGGAAGGCATCAGGATCGTAGCCGCCGCATTCAACGGCCAGAGAGTGGTCGACGATGAGCTGGGTTTGCACCACCGGATTCACTTTGGAAGGATCGCCGCCTTTTTCTGCAATCGCATCGCGCAGACCTGCCAAATCCACCAACGCTGTCTGACCCAGAATATCGTGACACACCACGCGTGCCGGATACCAAGGAAAGTCGATTTCCTGTTTTCCCTCAATCAGCTGACCCAGCCAGCTTTGCAGCGTAGGCAGGTCGACTTTGTCTGCGCGGTTGACCAAGTTCTCAGCCAAGATACGGCTTGTATAAGGCAGCTTGTCGTAAGAGCCTGGTTTGATGTCTTCACACGCCTGACGCGCGTCGTAATATTCCAAATCCGTAC
>NZ_JBQCWZ010000749.1:0-686 GCF_051956895.1 Neisseria sp. P0021.S006 | reverse complement strand
AGCTGGCACAGATGGGCATACTTGGCTATAACTCACGCATTATGGAACTTCACAGAGCGGGGCATGAAATCATAACCGTGATGGAAGAAGTGCCAAACCAATTCGGGGCGACCGTGAAACGCGGGCGGTTTTCTTTGCTGGTGTCGGGAAAGAGTAAGCATAACGCCATCTAACCCCGTAAAAAACCATTTGACAGATTGAGCTTTGAGAAGCAGAATTAAGTTTCTCTCTTAAATTAACTAGCCCAAATCAGCAGGGTAAACGCTGATTTTTTATCGCCATTTTCTCTTATGGCGTTTGAAGCCTATTCACAGGCTTTGGACGGCATATCAAAGTTTATGGCGGTGTGTGGTAACGGCAACGTCCACGCCTGACTAGTTACAGGAGAGAGCACCGCCCCCTTATTTCGGGCATTTCTCAAATCTCAATTTAACTAGGAGCATTTCAAATGCAATCTTGCACTTCTACCCAAATCCAAACCATTCAAAATCAAGCCCAAACGGTAACCATCCCCTTAGAGCTGGCAAACCGCATTATGGACGCGCTGTACTACGGCGGCGAATTTATCGCCAATACGGGCGCAATTATCGACACCATTTGCGACAACATGGCCGCCCATCCCGTCCACAACACCCCCATAAGTGCGATCAGAAGCACGGCACGCCTTGCCACAGTCATTCAAACCC
>NZ_JBQCWZ010000748.1:0-686 GCF_051956895.1 Neisseria sp. P0021.S006 | reverse complement strand
GGCTACAACGCCTACACGCCTTTGCAAATGGCACATGCGACAGCATCTATGGCCAATAACGGTGTCGTTTATCAGCCGCATTTGGTCAAAGAAGTATTGGATTTCGGCGCGCGCAAAATTACCCGTATCAACCCCAATCCTGAGCGTCAAATTCCGTTCAAAGCCGATAACTTCGAATACGTCAAACGCTCAATGGAAAAGGTATTGAAACCGGGTGGTACGGCGCACCGTATCGGTGGCGGACTCGCCTATACGATGGGCGGTAAAACCGGTACAGCCCAAGTCGTACAAATTAAACAAGGCGGCCGCTACAATGCCGCAGCCCTGCGCGAACAACACCGCGACCACGCATGGTTTATCTCGTTTGCGCCATTGGAAAAACCTGAAATTGCCATTGCCGTTATTTTGGAAAACGGCGGCTGGGGTGCGTATGCCGCGCCATTGGCCCGTGAAATGACTGATTTTTATATGCTTCACGTCAAGCCGCAACAGTTTTCAGACGGCCTTGAGTCAGATTTAGCCAAAACTGAAACAACGGACAAGCATCAGCCTATTACCAGCATTTTCCAATCTGCCTACGGACTGACGCCGACAAGCCCTGCCTCACAGCCGGAGGTTCATCATGAATAACACATCAGTGTGGAAAAATTTCAAATCCACCATTGCGGCCCCGATTGACCCTTGGC
>NZ_JBQCWZ010000747.1:0-686 GCF_051956895.1 Neisseria sp. P0021.S006 | reverse complement strand
CCATATTTCATGGTTGGACATTATGGCGGTTAACGGCGCATTCCCCGGCCGTTTTGTGGCTAAAGACGATGTGGCCAAATGGCCTGTGGTCGGTTATCTCGCCACACAGGCGCAAACGGTTTATGTCTCGCGCAACCGCGGCATCAAAGGTAATTCTGCCAAAATCGCCGGCGTAACCGAAGCGCTGAAAAACGGCGATACCGTTACCATTTTCCCCGAAGGAACCAGTACCGAAGGCCGTGAAATCCTGCCGTTCAAACCCAGCTTTTTTCAGACGGCCTATGATGCAGGCGTACCGATTATTCCTGTACTCTGCCGCTATCCGAATCCGGACGGCAGCAGCCCCAATCCACACACTGCCTACTACGGCGACATCAGCCTCTGGCAATCCATCTGCATGGTCATCAGCCAGCCTTCCAGTACGGTCGAGCTGCATTTCCTCGATCCGATTGAAGCAGGAGAAGACCGCTACGCTACTGCGCTTCACGTACACGCCTTGTTGAGCGAAAAGCAAAAACAGTTGGGCTGATCAAACAAAAGGCCGTCTGAATGTTCAGACGGCCTTTTCCATTATCTTATGTCTTAAGATGAATATTGAACCGAATCGCTACCGCTTTTCTTTTGAATAAATTCAATTTTGTAGCCGTCCGGATCTTCAACAAACGCAATCACAGTCGTACCGTGTT
>NZ_JBQCWZ010000746.1:0-686 GCF_051956895.1 Neisseria sp. P0021.S006 | reverse complement strand
AACCGGTACTTTGTTTGCTGAGGTTGACCGATTGTACGCCATATTCTTGCTTGAGGTGTTTTTGTACGAAAGGTGCAACGCCCTGCATCAGTGAGTCGCCGGCAAAGAAAACTTTGTTGCCTTTTTTCAACACGACCTGTGTTGCCGACTGATCAGCCTGATTGCTTGGCTCGCTGGCTGCGGTATCTGTATTGTTAGCCGCATCGGAAGCAGCAGAGTCTTTTTGATTGTCGGATACTTCAATGTTTTCCGTATTTTCAGACGACCTTGTTGTTTCAATGCCAGAGTCTTCCGAAGCCAAAGTGTCTTCTGCTTCCAGCGAAGCTTTCAGGCCGTCTGAAAATTCGTAGGCTTTTTGTTGCCAATCCGCACCGATACGCCACCAAGCGTATTCGGATAAAGGCTCAAGCGGACTGTTTTCATGATAGGTTTGCTGCCAATAGGCATTGATGGAGTTTTGGGCAAACCACGTCAGCGCAACCGCACTGAGCAGAATCGAAACAAACAGGGAGATAAAGCGTTTCATGTTCTGCTCCTTAGAAGTTGGCGTAAATAAAGCCGGGAATACCGGACGGGGCGAAGACGATAATCAGGGCGAGGATCAGCGTGATGGGGATAAACCACAGCCATGCAGGCAGTTTGTCCAAGCCTTTTACCGATGCTTCACATAAGCGAAGCAAATACGG
>NZ_JBQCWZ010000745.1:0-687 GCF_051956895.1 Neisseria sp. P0021.S006 | reverse complement strand
GAAAGCCAAAGGCGTAGAAACCGCAGAAGTGACCCTACACGTCGGTGCCGGCACATTCCAACCCGTACGCGTCGATAAAATTGAAGAACACAAAATGCACAGCGAGTGGTTTGACGTACCGGCCGAGACCGTTGCCGCCGTTGAGGCCGCCAAAGCGCGCGGCAATAAGGTGTGGGCAGTGGGCACAACCTCCATGCGCGCCTTGGAATCCGCTGCACGCGAGACAGGCCGTCTGAAAGCCGGTCGCGGCGATACCGATATTTTCATTACGCCGGGCTACCGCTTCAATGTTGCCGACCGATTGATTACCAATTTCCACCTGCCCAAATCAACCTTGCTGATGCTTGTCAGCGCGTTTTCGGGTATGGAGCATATCCGCAGCGTTTACCGCCATGCGGTGGAACAGGAATACCGCTTTTTCAGCTATGGCGATGCGATGATTTTAGGGAAAGCGGAATAAATCGGAAGCGGATTGGAGCGTTTCAAATGGGGTATTTGGGTTGTCCCGAATCTGAATTAGTTGGAATGCTCTAAAATACGCGAATCAAAATAAATTATTGAAGTAAACACGCGAAGTTGTTGGGATTTGAGTTGTAAGAAACAAAGTACAAAAACAAAAAGGCCGTCTGAAAATCGTTTTTCAGACGGCCTTTTATCTTCTCATGCTTAGGCGTCGATGTTTTGTGC
>NZ_JBQCWZ010000744.1:0-688 GCF_051956895.1 Neisseria sp. P0021.S006 | reverse complement strand
ATCCTTATACGCCCAGCTCTAAAACAGTCGTATTGGGAGCCTGACCAAGGATACGGTCACTCAAGACATCATAAAACACGCGCTGATTTAAAGCGGCTTGCCCGCTTCAAACAAGGTTGCCGACGCTTTGCGTTTGCGCCGCCCATGAGCCGCCGCCCAAATCGCACGTTATTTTGGCAATGCCGCGCTGTTCGCGCTTGAGTAGTGCCGTCAGGTTTTGATACAGATTAGTCATTTTGTTATCCTCAACAAAAATATAAAAGGCCGTCTGAACATCGCTTTCAGACGGCCTTTAAAGCATCTCTAAACCAGCTTTAATCATTCGTCAAAATACCGGTCTGTCGCTACATTTTGAGTAACGACAGGGGCGTCGTTTTCGATTTTGACTTCGACCGACACACCAACCACCACGCCTTGCCAGCTCCCAGTAGGCTCATTGATTTGCCAAATCTCGCCTAAATTCGCCATAGGAACGGCGTATTTATCCGATACCGGCAAAGACACCGTTTCGCGTTTATGAACGCCAGTCTCGCTTAAAGCGGCGATACCGGCGGCAAGCAAGACCGGCTGGTCGGTATAAAGCGTATTGGTCAGCGCGGAGGCACGCGGCTCGCGGTTGCTGCCGTTGCGGTACACATCCGCGCCTTTGCCCTTGTTATGGCTCGGCCAAACATAAACCCCATTGGCA
>NZ_JBQCWZ010000743.1:0-689 GCF_051956895.1 Neisseria sp. P0021.S006 | reverse complement strand
TCTTTTGCTAGCCGATTATAAATTTGGCTTAAGTTTCTATCGTCTTTCTTAGGAAAAAGGTTATGTGCCTCTTCAAAATAAAATTGAATGAAATTATTAGGTCGAGCATTAGTAAATCTATTCATAGAATCTCTGAAGATACGACGTGTAATTCTCTCTGAATACATTCTTTGTAATTCTTCATCCCCACTAGATAAATCAGCAATAATAATTTTTCCTTGACGAAGAGCTTGTAAAATATCATCCTCAAAAGGTGTCTGAGATTTATCGGTATGCTGAGTAACAATTGGTCGTAAATTCAAATAGCCAGTTCTATCTATTGAACCACCTGAGCTACTCTTTCTAGTTAAAATCACTAACAAGGCTTTTAACTCATCATCAGCCCATTCCTTACGTTTTTTTTGTTTATAGTCATTACATGCTACTGAAGAATCATAAGAATCCCATAAAGCAGTCCACCATTCAGTTGCTAAATCTAACGATATCCCTGCCTTTAATGATTGCGAAGTTACATCGGGGATATCCATTTCTTCTAATAGCTCTTTATTTACGGAAAATGTTACCTTCTCATTTTCTGAGCATTTAAATCCCGCTGCTTTTAGAATACATTTATAAACCGACAATTTTCTATCATATCTAGTTTTAGCAGAGTAATCAGAGTCATAGTTATAAGGCTTTTCGAGTATTAC
>NZ_JBQCWZ010000742.1:0-690 GCF_051956895.1 Neisseria sp. P0021.S006 | reverse complement strand
CCATCGGCGACTCTGCACGACTGATTAAATACGGCGACGCAGACGTGATGATTGCAGGTGGCGCAGAAGGTGCGATCAGCACTTTGGGCGTTGGCGGTTTTGCCGCCATGAAGGCACTTTCCACTCGCAACGACGACCCTGCTACCGCTTCCCGTCCGTGGGACAAAGGCCGTGATGGTTTCGTTATCGGCGAAGGCGCTGGCGTGCTGGTGTTGGAAGAATTGGAACACGCGAAAAAACGCGGCGCGAAAATTTACGCTGAAATCGTCGGCTTCGGCATGAGCTCCGATGCCTACCACATTACCGCGCCTAACGAAGAAGGCCCTGCATTGGCTGTTACCCGCGCGCTGAAAGATGCCGGCCTGAATCCTGAAGACGTTGATTACGTCAACGCACACGGTACATCGACTCCTTTGGGCGATGCCAATGAAACCAAAGCCATCAAACGCGCTTTGGGCGATCATGCGCGCAAAGTCATCGTTAACTCCACCAAATCCATGACCGGCCACTTGCTTGGCGCGGCTGGCGGCGTGGAAGCGTTGTACAGTGTATTGGCAGTACACGAGCAAAAATCTCCGCCGACCATCAATATCTTTGAACAAGACGTTGAAGCCGGTTGCGATTTGGACTACTGTGCCAACGAAGCGCGTGACGCGAAAATCGACGTTGCCATCTCCAATTCCTTTGGCT
>NZ_JBQCWZ010000741.1:0-690 GCF_051956895.1 Neisseria sp. P0021.S006 | reverse complement strand
TTTTTGTGCGGCGCGCCTTTGGATGTCGAGCTGTCGGACGACTCGCGCGAGAGGCTGCTGATTCCAGCGCAGGACTTTTGGCGGCAGAAAGTGGCAACCGATACCACATTGGCACAATTGGTTTTTGACCGAAAATGCACGCCCGAAGAAATGCTTGCCGAAATTAAAAGCTATACCGGCCGCCCCTATCTGAAATTCAGACGGCCTGAAGGCGATTTGCAAGAAGCCCAAGCCAAGCTTCAAGAAACATGGCAAAAAGTTTGCGTCCACTTGGAAGACTTGGAAAAAGCGTTTTGGGCAATTTTTCCCAAACTTAACGGCCAAACCTACAAACGAAAAACCTTTGAAAATGTTTTTACCGATTTAAAAACAAACGCCGAATCCAACCGTCTGCCCCGCCTGAGCAAACAAACGCTGGAAAAATTAAGCCTCTTCAGTATCGACACGCTCAACAGTAAACTGAAAAAAGAATATAAAGCCAATGCCGATGCACCGGAAATTATTCAGCTGCAAGCCTTGGCTAATCTTGGTCGTGATTTGCAGGCAATGAAAAGCGCGGAAGAAGCGGTCTTCATCTGCCTGCAACTCGAACTCCTTTCCTACATCAACCAATCCATTGCCGAACAAAAAAAATCACGCCGCGAGCGCGTGTTTGATGATTTGCTGCTGGATGTCCATCAGGCATTGACC
>NZ_JBQCWZ010000740.1:0-690 GCF_051956895.1 Neisseria sp. P0021.S006 | reverse complement strand
TAATTGAGTATAAAAATACTATATGTAGTATTTTTATACTATAAATAATACTACATATAGTATTTAATGCTAAACGAGACACTTAATAAACCCATATGTCATGCATCATTACATATATAAGATGTTGAATTTAAATCGTTTAGTGTTTTATTTCAGATAAGAAACGGATTTGACCTGATTGCCAAAATTTCTTATAGTGTCGGTTAGTGGGGCATAGTGGGTGAAAGTGGTTACTTTTCCTAAAAAGTGTTCCGTGGAAGTGAAAACGAAAGATTTTAGGAAGGTGGGATTTTTAATCCCACTCTGTTTTATTTTAATCGAATTTGGGGTGTGATGTGTTTGGCGGTGCTCATGAATTGAGTATGGACAGTAAAGGGCGGTTGGCGATTCCTGCTAAATTCCGCGATATTTTGCTGCGCCGTTATACGCCTGCAATTGTGGTCACACTGGATTCCCGAAAAAAATTATTGATGTACCCCGAGCCCGTTTGGGAAGAAAAAGCCGAGCAGATTCTGAAGTTGAAAGTAGCCGGCAATGAATCTTTGCAACGGTATCAGAATTTGCTGCTGCACAATGCGGAGATTTTGGAGTGGGACAGCGCCGGACGCGTTTTGATTCCGGCCAATCTGCGCAAACGTGTGGATTTTGAAAAAGAAGTTACTTTGGTTGGCCGTGCAAACCGTATGGAGT
>NZ_JBQCWZ010000739.1:0-690 GCF_051956895.1 Neisseria sp. P0021.S006 | reverse complement strand
CTTGTCTTGAACATCAACGACAATGTCCGTTTTGTCGGCTACGGCGCAGACGTTACCATCGGCGGCAAACTGGCCATCACATCACATCCGGGCGAAGCCGTCCAAGGCGTCGGTACCGTGCGCGTTGTCAAAGGCCGCTACAAAGCCTACGGCCAAGACCTCGACATCACCAAAGGCTCGGTTTCCTTTGTCGGCCCGCTGACCGATCCGAACCTCAACATCCGTGCCGAACGTCGTCTCTCCCCGGTCGGCGCAGGTGTCGAAGTCCTCGGCAGCCTCAGCAATCCGCGCGTGACCTTGGTTGCCAAAGAAGCCATGAGTGAAAAAGACAAACTCTCCTGGCTCATCCTCAACCGTGCCAGCAGCGGCAGCGACGGCGACAACGCCACACTCTCCGCTGCCGCCAGCGCGCTGCTTGCCGGTCAAGTCAACGACCGCATCGGCCTTGTCGATGATTTGGGCTTTACCAGCAAACGCAGCCGCAACGCCCAAACCGGCGAGCTCAACCCTGCCGAACAAGTCCTGACCGTCGGCAAACAGCTCACCAACAACCTCTACGCAGGTTACGAATACGGCATCTCCAGCGCCGAACAATCCGTCAAACTCGTGTACCAACTGACCCGCGCTATCCAAGCCGTTGCCCGCATCGGCACGCGCTCCTCCGGCGGCGAATTGAAATACACCATCCGC
>NZ_JBQCWZ010000738.1:0-692 GCF_051956895.1 Neisseria sp. P0021.S006 | reverse complement strand
GTTTGGTCTAAGTATTGCTCGCTGATAAGGCCGCAATAGTTGGTACGCATAAAATCACCTTTTTATATTGTTCAATTTAAAAAAGAAGGAAAGGCCGTCTGAAAAAAAAGAAGACCTTAATTGTTATGTTCGGTATCACCGTCTTCTGACGGTTTTTGGGCAGATAGGGCTTTAACCGGTAAGTCGTCCGGCATGACCATGCCCAGTGAAATTACATATTTCAATGCCTGATCCACGCTCATGTCCAGCTCGCGAACGTCGTTTTTTTTAACCATGATGTAATAGCCGCCGGTCGGGTTGGGTGTGGTTGGGACGTAAACAGAAATATAGTCGTCATCTTGCGGCAGGCTGCCTTTGAGTTTGGCGGGAATATGGCCGGAAACAAAGGCTATCGTCCAAATGCCCGGTTGTGGAAAGGGAACCAGTACGGGGGTTTTGAACGAGCGGCTGCTGTCGGAGAGCAGGGATTCGGAAACTTTTTTAACGCTGGAGTAGATGGATTTGACGACGGGAATGCGTCCTAAAAGGCTGTCCCATGCGCCGAGAATCCGCCTGCCCAATACGTTGGCGGCGAATACGCCGGTAACGAACAAGACGACTGTGGCGGCGACGATGCCCAAGCCGGGAATGTTGAACCCCCAGAAATGCTGGGGCTGCCAGCTTTCCGGCAATAGGCTGATCAGTCTGTCGGC
>NZ_JBQCWZ010000737.1:0-692 GCF_051956895.1 Neisseria sp. P0021.S006 | reverse complement strand
GTGCATTCTCACATGCAGCTGAAGAGAAAGCTGTTGAACAGGCTGAAGTCGATACCGTTTACGTTACTGCCGAGAAGCAGTTGCAACAGTCGCTCGGCGTATCGCGTATTTCTAAAGACGACATCGACAAACGCCCTGCAGCCAATGATATTTCCGAATTTGTCCGCACTATGCCGGGCGTTAACCTGACCGGCAATACGGCGACGGGTCAGCGTGGCAACAAACGCCAAATCGACTTGCGCGGTATGGGCCCTGAAAATACATTGATTTTGATTGACGGCAAGCCGGTTAATTCGCGCCAATCCGAGCGTATTAGTATGCGTGGTGAACGCAATACGCGTGGCGACAGTAACTGGGTGCCGGTTGAAGAGATTGAATCCATTACCGTCTTGCGCGGTCCGGCGGCAACACGTTACGGCTCTGGCGCGATGGGTGGCGTGGTCAATATTGTTACCAAAAAAGTGTCTAAAGAATTTAAAGGCCAAGTCAATCTTTACGCCAATCAGCCGCAAGACAACAAAGAGGGCGCAACCCGCCGTATCGGCTTTAATTTGAGCGGTCCGATTATCCAAGATACTTTGGGCTTCCGCATTTATGGCAACCTGAATAAAACGGATGCAGATGCTGCCGATATTAATGCCGGACACGGCAATGACAGCGCGGCCGGTGTTGAAGGTGTACGCAATAAAGAC
>NZ_JBQCWZ010000736.1:0-692 GCF_051956895.1 Neisseria sp. P0021.S006 | reverse complement strand
TCATACCGCCGAGGGTAATCAAGTGTAATGGGGCGGAGGAAGGCAGATTTTGCAGTTTCTCCACGCCTGTCCACAGATAGCCTGCGGCGGCAAAAAGCTGGAGCAGGTAATAAGTGCAGACGTAGTGTTTGCGCAGGAGTTCGTGATGGTGGAGCTCACGCAGCTTGGCGAGCAGGATGAATCCGACGGCAAGCGCGGTAAAACCGGCGGTTTGTGCGGGCAGCCAAAGTTCGGCGGCGGCGTGCAGCAGCAGGAAAGTAATGGCGATGTTTTTATAAACGATATTTGGAATAAAAACAGGGTCTTTCAGACGGCATTCTTTAAGGGCTTCCGCGCCCAAAAGAATGCTGACGCGGACGGATACAAACATGACAGCTGCTATGTTCAGATGTACTTGCGCGCGCAGTAAGTTCAAATCGCCAGTTGCGGCGTAGGCCGTCTGAAAAACGGTAAATGCGGCGAGCAGCATTAGTAGGGCGAAGTTATCAGTGTTGCGATCAAGCCAAATCAGCCAAGTGCAGAACAGCAGCAATACCAGCCAATAGACAGCAACGAAAAACGAGGCAGTTTGCGGCGAAAAGGGCAGTATGGCGGATGCGGCGAGCAGTAATGCCGCCATCAAAGTAGCGACAGGTTTCAGACGGCCTTGATAGCCCGTCCATTCAAGCATGGCGGCAGTCAGAAAACCGCCG
>NZ_JBQCWZ010000735.1:0-693 GCF_051956895.1 Neisseria sp. P0021.S006 | reverse complement strand
ATTTTGCAGATGTTTCCTGCGCCTGATTGCGTCCATAAAGGCTTGTTGGTACAAAAAGGCTGGAATATTTGGCTTTATGGCGATATTGAACTGCATTTCTCCGATAATCGGCTGACACAGATTCGTGCTGATTTTCAGCCTAATACTGCATTAAGCGGCGGCCGTTGGGTAAAGTTAAATCTGTGGTTTTTTGCAAATGGCTGCCTTGATGTATATGCCGTCATTCAACGCTTGGTACAACGCAATATCGATTTTATTAAAACGGAAACGCATACCAATTTGATTTTACAGCTGCAAAGCGGGGTTGAATTGATTTTTGAAAAATGTCGGGGTATGCAACTTGCCTCGTTCCGCAAACAAAAAGCCTCCCTGCCCCATTGGGCGCGTGAAACGGCTTCCTAAATAAAACAATGCCGTCTGAAAACATTATTTCAGACGGCATTATCAGTTACAAACCATTCAATAATTGTCGGATTTTCGTCATCGCAATAGAAGTCTGTTCATTACAGCCCTCAGTCCCTACTCCGCTATCAAAGCAATCAATGCTGCTGACGCTGCAAAAGTGGGTATAGGCCATTTTCAACTCCCTGGCCAAAACGGCTTCAGGCATACCGGTCATACCGAGTACATCTACCCCGTCACGGCGATAACGGGCGATTTCAGCGCGGGTTGGACGGCGCGGGCCTTGCAGGC
>NZ_JBQCWZ010000734.1:0-693 GCF_051956895.1 Neisseria sp. P0021.S006 | reverse complement strand
TTCTAAGCTGTCTCTAAAGACAAGGCCGTCTGAAAAATTTCAGACGGCCTTTTTGTTGATTAAAGCGGTTTATTTGTCGTGGTTGGTCAGCGTTGTGCCGTGACGGCCGCCGCGTTCTTTCAAACGTTGTACCAAGCCTTCGACCGTTGTCGGCATGCCGTCGATACAGAATGCCTGATACAGGGCGGTGTGCAGGGCATCGTTGCGGCTGAACGCATTGCCGATCAGCTTCCAATCGCCTTTGCGCGGTTCAATCCAGCGGCGGTTTACTGTATCGCCGTAAGCGAATACTTTGTAAGACGAACGCTTGTCGTTGCTGTAAGTAAAGGATGTGCGGGCGCAATAGAGGCCTTCGACGGAGAGGTTGTCGTAGCCTTTGTCGGAGCGTACGTTCAAGACGTAGCGGATGCTGTTGTCCGGCGCAGGCATGATTTGCAGGCTGCTGAGCAGGATTTTGGGCTGCTTGCCGTAGGTTTCGTTGACATAGAGGTCGAACCAATCGCTCGATTGGGTATCGGGCAGAGGCGGCAACTCGGCTTTGTGTTCTTTAAACTCGCGTGCGGCAACTTCTTCAGGGCTTTCCTGATAACGCGTGTTGGTCAGCGTATCTTTTTGGCTGAAACCCAAAGCAAATGCTTGAGTCGCGGCAAGGCTGAGGGCGAGAAGGGCAAAACGGCGCATAGACAGCTCCAA
>NZ_JBQCWZ010000733.1:0-693 GCF_051956895.1 Neisseria sp. P0021.S006 | reverse complement strand
ATCCCATTGGGCGTACGCGTTGCCAAAGGCCGTGCACGCAATGCCGACGTATTCGTGTCCATCCACGCCGATGCCTTTACCAGCCCGTCCGCTCGCGGTACCGGCGTATATATGCTCAATACCAAAGGAGCGACCAGCTCGGCGGCAAAATTCCTTGCCCAAACCCAAAACAACGCCGACGCCATCGGCGGCGTACAAACCAGCGGCAACCCCAATGTCGACAACACGATTTTGGACATGACCCAAACCGCGACCCTGCGTGACAGCCGCAAACTCGGCCATTCCGTCTTGACCGAATTGGGCAAACTCAACCAATTACACAAAGGCCGCGTTGACGAAGCCAACTTCGCTGTCCTCCGCGCGCCGGATGTTCCGTCCATTTTGGTGGAAACCGCCTTCCTCTCCAACCCTACCGAAGAGCGGCTACTCGGCAGCGAATCCTTCCGCCAACAATGCGCCCAAGCCATTGCCACCGGTATTCAAAAATACATCAATACCGCCGTTTTACGACGCGGATAATGGCTTGATGAAACAAAGGCCGTCTGAAAATTTTTCAGACGGCCTTATCTTTTCAAGCAATCTATTTAACCGCACTTCCCTACCGCAGCCGGATAGACGGACACCTTCGTCTGCGTCAATGCAAATAAGTTTTCCAACTGGATTTGCGCCTGACGGTTGGCATGCTCCAAAATC
>NZ_JBQCWZ010000732.1:0-695 GCF_051956895.1 Neisseria sp. P0021.S006 | reverse complement strand
CTTCATAATCTTCACCTTGCGGAACAACAACTTCGCCATGGTAGTTAGTCGGAATACCGCCCATCATATAGTGGGTAGTCGGCACAACAGGAATCGGGTCTTTAATCGGGTCAATACCGGCAAACTGAATGGAAATCTCGCGGATGCCCGGCAGTTTTTCCATAATTTTTTCTGCACCGATATGGTCGATTTTCAGCAATACATGGTCTTTGTTTTTACCACAGCCGCGACCTTCGTAAATTTCCATCGCCATCGCACGGGAAACCACGTCACGGGAAGCCAAGTCTTTTACGGTTGGTGCGTAACGTTCCATAAAGCGTTCGCCGTCGGCATTCAACAGAATACCGCCCTCACCACGCACACCCTCAGTAATCAATACACCGGCACCGGCTACACCAGTCGGGTGGAATTGCCAGAATTCCATGTCTTCCAACGGAATACCTGCACGGGCACAAATACCCAAACCGTCACCGGTATTCATATAAGCATTGGTAGAAGAAGCATAAATACGACCGCCACCACCGGTAGCAAACATCACAGCTTTAGCGTGGAAAATATAAACTTCGCCGGTTTCCATTTCCATGGCGGTTACACCGACTACGTCGCCGTTTTCATCACGAATCAAATCTTGCGCTGTCCATTCCACAAAGAATTGTGTATTGGCACGGACGTTTTGTTGGTACAAAGTATGCAAC
>NZ_JBQCWZ010000731.1:0-696 GCF_051956895.1 Neisseria sp. P0021.S006 | reverse complement strand
CTTTCCATGCCTGTAAGCCGCCTTCTAGAATATAGCATTCTCGACCTTGGCCAAGCGCTGACAATATTGTTTCTGCCTGTGTTGTACGTTTACCGCTCAGGCAATAAAAAATCAGGCATGGGGCTGTATCATCGGGCAGTTTGTCTCGCTGCTGCTCAGGCGGAAGGGATAATGCGCCGCCAATATGCCCGCCCCGATATTCGGCTTGGCTTCTGATATCGACTACCAACGCGCCCTCACGGATTTTTGCCATTGCTTCGGAAGGCGTGATTCGCGGGAGTTGTCCGACCGTACTCATGTTTTGCCTTCGTTATTTTTTGTTGATGCGGCAGGTGTTGATGCCCAATAAGCTGTACAGCGCACAGTTGCCAATCAGTGCTGTACCCAGAGGGATGATGCCCAGCCAACCCCACCAGCCAATGTGTCCGGTAGCGGCTGCAGCAATCAGTGCAACACCGATAACAATACGGATTACGCGATCCAAAGTACCCAAGTTTCGTTTCATTTTATTGCTCCTTGTTTCAGAATGAATTGTCTATAAATAAACATATATAACAAAAATCATATATTAGAAATATTATAGCTTTAAAGATGACTTTGTCAAATGGTTTACAGTAAAAGTGTAATGAATATTTGCATTGTATTTTTTAGACGTACAAATAGAATCAATCTCCAACGGCATGGTTAAATGTAAAA
>NZ_JBQCWZ010000730.1:0-701 GCF_051956895.1 Neisseria sp. P0021.S006 | reverse complement strand
GCCTTAGCGGTATAAATCTATTAATTTCAATAAGAAATATTCTGTTAATTCCAATGTTTCGCCGTTCCAATCGAAATACGAACGGCGCGCGGTAACAGGCCGTCTGAAAGATGGATGGTCGAAATCTTCAAAACGAAGAAACTCAAAATCCGAACGCTTCAACGGCAATGTACCGTCAAACAGGCGCTCACCCAAAGGCTGCGTTCCACAATCCAATAATTCTGTCCATAGACGGCTATCTGGTCGGCACGCGCTTCTGGCTTGTATTACTGTTTCGCCGTCCAGTTTGAGCAAAACATCGCGCACAAAGATTTCGTCTCCGTTTTCTGCACCCTTCGTCAAACCCAAATACACCGGCTTGACTGAAAAATCCTTACCGGAAGCGCGCAACGCAGCGGTTAGCGAAGAAACGGTCAGCAAATGTCCGGCCTTAGACGGCAGAAGACTTGAAGCTTCGGCATATGAACAAAGTGTGCCACGCGGTATATCAAACGCCATTTACCACCTCTGTTTTGGCCAACTCCTGCCATTTGGCTTCGGGAAATTCATCTTTCAGACGGCCTTTAAGATATTCCAAGGTATCGCCGGCAACGGTTTCATCTTTACTGTCGTGAATATGGTTGAAAATCAGGCTGTGCAACCGGATGCCGTATTGTTTAAGCGCGGCGAAACTGAGCAGGGTGTGATTGATGCTGCCGAGC
>NZ_JBQCWZ010000729.1:0-701 GCF_051956895.1 Neisseria sp. P0021.S006 | reverse complement strand
GCTGACAGGTGTCAAACTTGTATCCGTCGTATTGCGGTCGTCATCATTCTTCACGCCGCCGAACACGGTATCCAACGATTTATCGGCATCAAAGGTAACTTTACCGCCTATACTGACTTCTGTTTTATCGCCGTTAAATTGACCAAAGAATTTCCCTTCGACTTTGCCGTTTTTACCATCGGATTCGGCAGTGCCTGAGAAATCAACGCCGTTGATGCCTACATCTTTCATCACAACGTCCGGACCGTAATCAGCATTACCTAAAATCGTGCCGCCGAGTTTGTTGGTGTTGAAATTGGCTGTCAGCAGTGAAAGTTTGGGCGTGTTTTTTTCAGACGACCCGGAGGATTTGCCCGGATCGTAGGTTGAGGTAACGATATTGCCGTTGCGGACGCGGACAGCCCAAACTTCGTATGTAGTCTTGCCTTTTGCCACTGTACTGTCTGACGGAGTGTAATAAGACGGTTTCGCCGTTCCGACGGGTTTGCCGCCGATAAACAGGTCTGCCGTGCCGTCTGCATTTATCCATGCGCCGAATTTGAGGTGGTCCTGTTTGGTTGCCGGTGCATAGGTGAATTGTCCCGAACTACTGCAACAGACAAACAGTTTGCCACCTTCAGATAAAGGTTGTCCTTCATGGCGTGTACGAAGGGCATAAGACGGGCTGGAATATGATGGGACAATCGGATCAGAATATGAAC
>NZ_JBQCWZ010000728.1:0-702 GCF_051956895.1 Neisseria sp. P0021.S006 | reverse complement strand
CCTCTTGGCCGTACCCATATCCGTCAAGGCTCCTCAACTCCTGAAACCACTTCCGAATCATCTTCTCCTCTAAAAGAATGGATACACACCCAAAATTTTGGGGGAAGTCCGTCTGTTTTTCCTGAACCCAAGCAATTAAGCGGTAAAAATACTGTAACGAGAGATGCGGTTCATGTGGCTGAGGCGGCAAGATTGAACAGTACCTCATCATCTTCAGACGGCGTTGTAACAAAAATGCGTGTCGTACGGGCCAGTGTTGCTTCTGCAAGTAGCGTTTCTGGTAAAAATACCATTGCGTCTAAAGTAACGGACAAACAGGTTGTTTCAAAAGAGCCGGTAAACAAACCGGTTAATCAATCGATGGAAAAAATTTTGGCTGAAAAGCAAAAAAAATACGAAGAGGCTAAAGCAAAAAAAATAGCCGAAGCCGCCACAGCCAAAGCAAACGCCGTCGAGCATGCAAAAGAAGCGCATAAAGCAGCAGTCGAAAAAGCGATTGCAGAGCGTAAAGCCAAACAAGACGCTGCCCGCAAAGAAAAAGAGGCAGAAGACAGAATTGCCGAAGGAAAAAAAACAGTCGAAATTGTGCATAAAAAGATTTTGAACGATTCAGACGGCCATAACAAAGTCGTGAGCGTTTCTTCCGGCAAAAAAACAGCCATGAGTCACGATAGCCACCTCAGTTCAGTCAAAGAAAACAAA
>NZ_JBQCWZ010000727.1:0-702 GCF_051956895.1 Neisseria sp. P0021.S006 | reverse complement strand
AGTTAGCCTTGTGATTCACATTTAAAATAGTCCACCCAATCTTTTTTATCCTCAAAAAATAGATTGGATGATTCCTAATTTATTGCTACTACAACAGATCTGAATTGATCAGTATTGAAAATATTAGAATTTGTGGAAGCTCTTGTATAAACAAAAGGCCGTCTGAAAAGTTTCAGACGGCCTTTAAACCATTATGATGGCATTCGTTTATGATTGGTCGATGGTTTTATCAAGTCCTTGGGTCAGGCCGTTGATGTCGCCACCATTTAGCCCCAACTCTTTCAAGAGACCGTCAACCAACGGAGCTTGGCTGCGGTAGCGCAGTGCGCTGTTGACCATTTGGTCTGCAAGGCTGGCTTGTGTGGTCTGGCCGTCTGAAACACCTTCCGCACCGTTTGCACCACCGGCAAAGCCACCCAGACCATTGACTTGCAAAATCTTGATGTCTTCGATTTTTTCCATTGGGCGGACGGATTCGCGGATGATGTCAGGCAGATGTTTCAAGAGGGCAAGGCGGACTTGCATTTCAACCTGTTCAACGCTCAGGACGTTGGCAGCTTCGTTCACAGCGCGGGTACCTTCGGCGTCAACCTTGTATTGTTGCTCTTGCGCTTGCGCCAACAGAATTTTGGCATCGGCCTCACCTTTGGCTTGCAGGCGGTGTTTTTCGGCTTCGGCTTCGGCGGCAATACGCACGGCTTC
>NZ_JBQCWZ010000726.1:0-702 GCF_051956895.1 Neisseria sp. P0021.S006 | reverse complement strand
CTGCAACACAATCCATCAAGGTTTTATAAACCTCGTCAACATTGGGAATTTGAGCAATACCGCCTAAATTTTTTGCATAAGCCGAAACTTGAACGCCGGTCTTGACCGGATCTGTATCTGTATAAATTCCTACAACAGGCTTTTCCAACGCATTAGCAAGATGCAGTAGTCCGGTATCTACGCCAATAATGCCCTCTGCGTTTTTCAATAAAAATGCAGCCTGTAATAAATTCATTTTGTCGCAAACCGAAGCAAACGGTAAATCGCTTGCAATCTGTTCGGCACGCATTTTTTCGGTTTTATTTCCCCACGGCAAATATACATTGCATTGTTGTTCTTCATTCAACTTTTTCAATAATGCACGCCAGTGTTCTACCGGCCATAATTTACTGTCTCGACTGGTTGCATGCAAAGCAACGTAATAGGGGGATTGCAAATTTTTCAGACGGCCTAATTCAGGAACCGACAAACCAAATACCTGCGTCTCAGGCATTGTATAACCAAATACTTGGGCGAATAATTCACGGTTTCGCCAGACCGCATTTTTGCCTTTCGGCACGGCAAATGTTTTACTGTATGCAAAGGCAGCCAAACTTTCACGCGTGCTGTGTTTATCTAAACCGTAAATAGGGGATTTTGCCATTTTGGCAAAGCATGCGCTTTTAATCAGTCCTTGACTATCTAAAACAAAATCAAAAGATT
>NZ_JBQCWZ010000725.1:0-703 GCF_051956895.1 Neisseria sp. P0021.S006 | reverse complement strand
ATGTTCGTACAGTCTGCACGAATTAGAGCCGCGCCTGTTTTCCTTCAACAACCCGATGGGCTCCTGCCCAACTTGCGACGGCTTGGGCAATACCAACTTCTTTGATCCTGAAAAAGTGGTCGCGCATCCCGAATTAGCCTTAGCCGCAGGCGCGATTGACGGCTGGGACAAGCGCAACCAGTTCTATTTCCAAAGGATTCAGTCGCTGGCGCGGCATTATGGTTTCGATGTGCAGGCTGCTTGGGAAACACTGCCTGAAAAAGTCAGAAAAGTTGTCTTGCACGGCTCGGGCAAAGAAGTCATTGATTTTACTTACCTGTCCGAACGCGGCACCACCTTCAACCGCAGCCACGCCTTCGAAGGCATCATCCCCAATCTCGAACGCCGCTACCGAGAAACCGACAGCGAAACCGTGCGCGAAAAACTACGCGAATACCAAAACCACCGTGCCTGCCCAAGCTGCGGCGGCGCACGTTTGCGCAAAGAAGCGCGCTACGTTTACGTCAGCGGCGAACCATTGCACGAAGTCTCCGCCTGGCCGCTGACCAAAACCCACCAATTTTTTGAAACGCTGGATTTGGACGGCAACAAAAAACAAATCGCCGAAAAAATCCTCAAAGAAATCACCGAACGCCTTGGCTTCCTGATTAACGTCGGGCTGGATTACCTGAACTTGAGCCGCTCCGCCGAAACCCTTTCCGGC
>NZ_JBQCWZ010000724.1:0-704 GCF_051956895.1 Neisseria sp. P0021.S006 | reverse complement strand
CATACCTTGAGTGTTAAAATGCAGCTTGAGTATCTGCTTATCGAATATTTGGATTTTTGGCAAAACAAACCCTAACAGGTAATCAATGATGAATAAAAAAGACATTCCGGCGAAGATGTTGGCTTTGCAACTCAAAGACCCCAATTTGTTGTACAACTGCTATATGCCGTTTTTAGAACACGGCGGCCTGTTCGTGCCGACCGATGACGTATTCTCCCTAGGCGAAGACATCCTCTTGGCCGTCGAAATCGCCGACTATCCCAAACGCTTCCTGCCAACCAAAGTCGTTTGGATCAATCCGGCGCGCACCTCGGCCCACCGCCCCAAAGGCGTAGGCCTTGCCTTTTCCGAACACGAAAGCTGCCAGCAGGCAAAAAACCTGATCGAAGCCGAGCTCGGTCCGCGCCTGCGCAGCGACCGTACTACTTTTACCCTGTAATACCATGCATTTAATCGATTCACATTGCCATCTCAACTTTGACGGCCTAAAAGACCGCCTGCCCGAAGTCTTTGCCAATATGGAAGCGCAAAGCGTCAAACAGGCGCTTGCCATCAGCGTCAGCAAACAAAGTTTTGCCGAAGTCTTCGACATTGCCCAGGCACACGACCACATCTACTGCACCATCGGCGTACATCCCGACAGCCAAGAAGCAGAAGAATTTACCATTGCCGAAATGGTAGAAGCGGCCAAACATCCCAAAATC
>NZ_JBQCWZ010000723.1:0-704 GCF_051956895.1 Neisseria sp. P0021.S006 | reverse complement strand
GGTTGAGCATGTATGAATTGTTGCAGGGCAAAGCGGATCCTGCTTTGCTTCAGACGGCCAGCCGACAGTTGGCAGATGCCCGTTTGCGAGCGGTGGAAATGCTGTCGATTTGGATTGCTTCCGAAGCGATTGAGCCGGATTTAATACGGATTGCCCCCCGTTTGTTGGAGGCGGATTCGGCATTTGTCGCCTTACAACGTGAAATTGCAAAATTGGTAGAACACTATCGCCACAGCGAAGAAACTTATGATACGGCGCACTTGGAGGTCATGTTTGACCAGTGCGACAAGCAAATTGAGTATCTGCGTCGTCGTGGTACAGGAGCAGGGTCTGGTTCGTCAGTGAAAGTGGCACACTTGCTGGAGCGCCTGCAACAAACCATAGGCCGTCTGAAACTGTTGACCAATATTCAAATCGAAACCGGCAGCCGTACCCGCTTAACCATCAATCTGATGAATGCGATGATTTACGCGGCGGTAGAGCAATACAGCACCAGCCACTTGCGTAAAAGCAGTATCCGAATGCTGGCACGCAGTATTACGGAAAACAAAAGCCATCATGGTGAGCATTACATTACGCGCAACCGTAGCGAATATTTCAAAATGTTTTATTCCGCAGCAGGCGGCGGCGTAATTATTGCTCTGATGGCATTGAATAAAATCCATATTGCGTCTTTGGGATTCGGCGAGTTTACGACGTCATTC
>NZ_JBQCWZ010000722.1:0-707 GCF_051956895.1 Neisseria sp. P0021.S006 | reverse complement strand
GACATGGCCGAAGGCTTGAAACGTTTTAAAGCGGCTTTGAACGAATGGTTGGCCTGATTTTCAAAACCCAATAGCCAAATCAGCCGACAGCTTAGCGAAGGCCGTCTGAGAGACTGTTTGAGTTTTTCAGACGGCCTTTTTCAATATTGAAAACAACATCCGCCTACATGCTTTGTCATTTGATGTTTGTTAAAAATCGTGCCGCCTCTTCGTGTTACGCTTGGCAAACAATTTGATTTTGCGAAGAAAAGGAGCAGGAGATGGTATCGTTGAAAACCCAAATCGCCGGTTTTTCTTTTGACAACTGCCTGATGAACGCGGCCGGTGTGTCATGCATGACTGTTGAGGAATTAGAAGCAGTCAGACAGTCTTCGGCAGGCACTTTCATTACCAAGACCGCAACGCTTACCCCTCGTCAAGGCAACCCCGAGCCGCGTTATCGGGACGTCCCTCTCGGCAGCATCAATTCGATGGGCTTGCCGAATCAAGGCATCGATTACTATCTGGATTACCTGCTTACCCTTCAAGAGTCTCAGCCGGAACGGACATTTTTCCTATCACTGGTCGGCCTGTCGCCCGGCGAAACACATATCCTGTTGGAAAAGGTGCAAAATAGCGGGTTTAACGGTATTACCGAACTCAACCTATCCTGCCCAAACGTCGCCGGCAAACCGCAAATTGCCTACGACTTTGAAACCACCTAGATG
>NZ_JBQCWZ010000721.1:0-708 GCF_051956895.1 Neisseria sp. P0021.S006 | reverse complement strand
ACAGCACACCGAATACCACTACGACGCCAATCAAAACCTCACCCTCGCCCTCTATCCAGACGGCAGCAAAGAGACCTTCGGCTACGATGCTGCAGGTCGTTTGACCACCCATACCGACGGCGAAGGCCACACCACCTCCTACGAATACGGCCAGGACGGTCTGCCGACCCAACGCACCAATGCGCTGGGCCATACCTTCGGCTACCATTACGACAAAGCCCGCCGCCTAGTCGGCCTCACCAATGAAAACGGTGCGCGCTACCGCTTTGCCTACGACATCCTCGACCGATTGATTGCAGAAAGCGGTTTCGACCATAAGCTGACCGGCTACCGCTACAATGCCGGCAACGAACTGATTGAACAGCGTGAATTCGGCGACGAAGCCTCCCTTGCCGCCAAACTGATGGCGCAGCTGGGCGGACAACCCGTCCCCAAAAAAGAAGCCGCCCCGCTTTCAGACGGCCTCGACAGCCAAACCCCGCTGCGGATTACCGAGTTCAAACGCGATGTATTGGGACGTTTAATCCACACCCTTGCCCGCGATAACGACAAGGTTCAGGAAACCGCTTACCAATACGACCTGGACGGCAACCTCGTCCGCGCCGCCAACAGTCACAGCATTACCTGCTTCGACTACAACGGCAACGGCCAAATCATCGGCCAGCACCAATGGAAAGTACCGGCTAAGGAAGAGAACGCCCGAAACGG
>NZ_JBQCWZ010000720.1:0-709 GCF_051956895.1 Neisseria sp. P0021.S006 | reverse complement strand
GCTTACTTTCGAGTGGTTTGGTTTGATAATGTTTCAGACGGCCTTTATTCGGCAGTAACGGTTGCTATTAATTTGATATTCCAATCGTCAACCGGTCTAAGGTAAAACGGCGGCCTTATTGTCGTAAGAATGATGGGTCAAATAAAAAACAGCCTGTACCGGAAAATGCTCGGACGACGTTGTTTTGACGGTCAACAAGGTTTCTTTCGAACTGCCGGACGCGCGCCATGCGTAGGAAATCTGACGCATGGGCAACGGGGCTTCCGACAAATTATCGGCACGCAATTCAGCGTTCAAACCTTGCGGCGGATTTTCTGCCAAAGCCAAAAATTGTTTGAAAATCAGATGGTCGTTGGCTTTAGCCGTGCGCACGCTGCAACTGTCTTCGGTCAGGCTCAAATAATAATCTGCGCCGTTTACCGTTTTCTTCCAAATGCTTAATGCCTCCAAATCCATCATTTCGGCAGGCAAATCGGCAATCTCTTTTTTCGACAATAAAATCAGTTTGTTGGCATTGGCAAACTCGCCGACAAGGGCGGCATCGCCGTCTGCGGCCACACAGCTTTGGCGGAACAAGTCAGTGACATTTTGGGCATAATCGGCAGCGTTCTGCGGCGAAACGCCTTCATTACCGCATGCACTCAGGCAGACGGCCAATACGGCGGCAGACAACGCGACGGCTTTAGACATTTCAGACGGCCTTTATTTG
>NZ_JBQCWZ010000719.1:0-709 GCF_051956895.1 Neisseria sp. P0021.S006 | reverse complement strand
AACCGATTTCCACATCATCGCCCAGCGTGACTGCGCCGGTTTGCGGAATTTTAAACCATGAATCGCCGGCAAAGGCCAAGCCGAAACCGTCTGCGCCGATGACTGTGCCGCTGTGGATTTCGACACGGTTGCCCAAAGTGCAGCCGTAATAGCTGACAGCGTTTGGATGCAGCACGACTTCATCGCCCAACGTGCAATCATGTTGGACAACGGCATTGGCCAAAATACGGCAGCCTTCGCCCAATACGGCATTCGCGCCGATATAGGCATTCGCGCCGATTTCGCAGCTTGCCGGTACTTTTGCGCTCGCTTCGACAACAGCGGTCGGATGTACGCCGCCCTGTGCTTTGACAATCGGCGAGAACAATCGTGCCACTTTGGCAAAATAAAGATAAGGATCGGCAGCCACAATCAGGTTGCGGCCCGCAAATTCGTCTGCGGCTTTCGGCGACACAATCACTGCGCCTGCTTGGCTGTCGTGTACTTCGGCTTTATATTTCGGGTTGGCCAAAAAGCTGATGTGTTCCGCCTGCGCTTGATCCAATGGACGGACGGCGGTAATGGCGATGTCTTCGCCTTTCCATTCGCAGCCGAGTTGGGAAACTATTTGGGACAGGGTGTATGCTTGTGAAGTCATGATAATCTGCCGTCAAGATGTCCAGGCCGTCTGAAAGATGCCGGTTTGGGTTTCAGACGGCCTTAGGTTTGT
>NZ_JBQCWZ010000718.1:0-710 GCF_051956895.1 Neisseria sp. P0021.S006 | reverse complement strand
AATTTTGAGCGTAGATGAATCGCTGTAATAAATTATTTTTGAATAAACAAATTTTGTGGATAAATTTGAAGATAAATTTCCATCAAAACATAAAAAGGCCGTCTGAAACTTGATATTCAAAGCATTCAGACGGCCTTTTAAATATTTAAACTGTGGATAACTTTGTGAATAAGTGTGGATTAAAGCTTATGTCCGCACACAGTTTCGTATTGTTTTTCAGTAATCGTGCCACTCATGACACTCATTGGACGGATGCTGGTCGGCGTATAGCTTTGGTTGGAAATGACCTGGCCGTATTCGTCCATCAATTGCAGTGCTGCCAGACGATAGGTTTTGTTTGAGCAATGAATTTCCCAGCTGCCGATGGCCGTTTTATAGGCCGGCGTATTGACGAAACGTTCCTCTTTCAGTTTGGAAACGGTTTTTTTATCGCGGAAAGTAACCAGTGCGCCATTTCTTTTAATGCTACTTCTATCAATGGCCACTTTGATATTGCCTTCAGAGATGGTGCCGATATTGGTCCAGCTGCCGCCGCCGCTCGATGTGGTTGTTGTTTCACAGGCACTCAACATCAAAGCCGCAAATACGGTTGCAGCTAGGGAAAAACGGTTGATATTCATAAAACCTCATTATTTACAGAAAGTCAGCCGATATTATCCGTGAAGATGGCATATATCGTAAATCGATTTTGCAAAGTTGAACCTCTGAAA
>NZ_JBQCWZ010000717.1:0-710 GCF_051956895.1 Neisseria sp. P0021.S006 | reverse complement strand
GCACCTGATTGCCGTCGCGCCCGAATACCGCCGCCAAGGCATTGCGTCCGTCCTGTTGCAACACTGGCAAAACACGGTGCAACAGCAAGGCACAACCCGATTGCTGCTCGAAGTCCGTGCAAGCAATGAAACCGCGCAACAGCTCTACCGCAAACACGGCTTCCAAACCTGCGGCCGCCGCAAAAACTACTACGCCCTGCCCGACGGTGGCAGCGAAGATGCCGTATTGATGGAGAAATCATGTTAAGCAGCCGCTACCTGCACCTGCACGAAGCCTTGGGCTTGGGCCCGATGTGGCTGAACCGAAACGCCAAAATCATCCATGCTGCGCCTCAAGCCGCAGCCGCGCCCGTCCGCCCCAAAACCATTGCTGCCGATACCGCGCAAGCCGTGCGCACTTTATCCGCAGGAGCCCATCAGGCACGCACTGCCGCCATTGCCACTGCGCAAACGGCTAAACCTGCTGTCCGCGTTCCCGAAGCAACACCCAAAGCCATTGCCGAAACACCGGCAAAAACAGAAAAAGCCGCGCATTCAGACAATCTGCCCCGTCTTGACGTAACCATCAGGCCGTCTGAAATCATGGTGGTCAGCATTTGCCCGTCCACCGAAGACAGCCTGCACGGTACGCTGTTTAGCGGCGACGTCGGCACGCTTCTCGACAACATCCTCGCCGCCATCGGTCTCAAACCCGAGCAGGCGCATAAAAC
>NZ_JBQCWZ010000716.1:0-711 GCF_051956895.1 Neisseria sp. P0021.S006 | reverse complement strand
TGCCAATTCATCCCAACGTTGCAGGCGCAAAGCGGCGCGTGCGTACCATTCTAATTGTTCGTCGGTCAGTTGCTTGCGGTCGGAAACGCGGCCGTAGTAGCTCAAAGCAGTCGGCATGTTTTGGCTTTGTGCATGGTAGTGGCCCAGTACGCCCCATGCGAAGCTGCGTTGTTCGCGGCTGAGGCCTGATTCCATGTCGGACAGGGTAGCGGCGGCAGAAGCGGATTTGCGTGCATCTTTGCCGATCACGCTCAACAGGCTGTATTCGGTCGCACCTTGCGCTCCACCTTCAAACGGGCTGCCCAATGCGGCGGCGAGGTTGCGTGCATCTGTGGTTTGACTGTTGCTCAACAAGCCGCGCACGCGACGCCATGCGTCGTTGGTGTTCAGACGACCTGAAGCTGCCGCACTTTCAACCAAGCGGGTACAGCCGGCAGGTAGTTTGCCGGTCACGCGAACCAGCTCGGCGGCTTTGCTGTAATTGCCGCTGCTCAAATCGGCATAACATTGCACTTCTTGGGCGACGCCGGCGGCGTTCAATTTACTGAATTCTTGACGGAACAAATCCCATTGGCCGCGCGCGCCCAAGGTTTTCAGCCATTCGTTGCGGACGTTTTCAGCCATTGCGCTGTCGCTGGCTTGGGATAAAAATTGTTGTACCCAAGCATCGTCACCGCGTTTGGCGGCATCAATGGCGCTTTGGTATTGGCT
>NZ_JBQCWZ010000715.1:0-711 GCF_051956895.1 Neisseria sp. P0021.S006 | reverse complement strand
GTTCATATCATGCGCGGCAACATTAGGCAAGAGCCACAACATCAATGCTGCACTGATCAACCACGCAGGCACAGTGGTGTACATCATGTTTTTGATGTGTTCGAACAAATCCATGCCGACAATCGAAGCGGAAATACCGGTCGTATCGGAAAGCGGCGACATTTTATCGCCAAAGAACGCACCCGACACAATCGCGCCTGCCGTCATCGCCATATCGGCATGAAACGCAGCCGCCATACCCATAAATGCCACGCCGACAGTCGCACAAGTCGTCAAACTACTGCCGATGGAAATACCGATGATTGAGCAAAGCGCAAACGCCGAGAAATAAAAATAAGTCGGCGAAATCAATCCGAAACCGTAATACATCAGCGTCGGAATCGCACCGCTCATCATCAGCGCGCTGACCATCAGGCCGATAAAGAAAAACAGATAAATCGCACCCATGCCCTGCCCGACCGCGCCTATCATACCGTTTTGCATGTCTTGATATTTCAAGCCACGCATCAAACCGTACAACAGCAAGACCACGATCGCCTTCACAATCGACATATGCGGCAGCCATTCAAGCGAAATAATCGTGTAACCCATTGCCGCCACCAAAGCCAAGGCCACAGCGATGGCCTCAAAGCGCGGCATATTAAGTAAGGATTTGAAAGCAAACATTGTTCTTTGCCTTTTTAATAAGTATTTAACAGATTTTAGCATAAC
>NZ_JBQCWZ010000714.1:0-712 GCF_051956895.1 Neisseria sp. P0021.S006 | reverse complement strand
ATGCTGTGCCGATGACTGCCGGCCAAGAATTCCAATCTTTCCAAGTATTGTTGGAAGAAGAAATCCTCAACCTCGACCGCAGCCGCTCCCTGCTGCTTGAAGTCAACCTCGGCGCCACCGCCATCGGTACAGGCGTGAATACGCCTAAAGGCTATGCAGCTTTGGTTGTTGAGAAACTCTCCGAAGTCAGCGGCCTGCCTTGCAAACTGACTGAAAACCTGATCGAGGCGACCTCCGACTGCGGCGCATATGTGATGGTACACGGCGCATTGAAACGCACAGCCGTCAAACTGTCTAAAATCTGTAACGACTTGCGCCTGCTCTCTTCCGGTCCGCGCGCCGGTTTGAAAGAAATCAACCTGCCTGAATTACAGGCCGGTTCTTCCATCATGCCTGCCAAAGTCAATCCCGTGATTCCTGAAGTCGTCAACCAAGTCTGCTTCAAAGTCATCGGCAACGACACCACCATCACTTTCGCAGCCGAAGCAGGTCAGTTGCAGCTGAACGTTATGGAGCCGGTAATCGCCCAATGTATGTTTGAAACCATTTCCCTCTTGGGCAATGCCGCGGTCAACCTGTCCGACAAATGCGTCAAAGGCATTACGGTCAACCGCGAAATCTGCGAACACTATGTCTTCAACTCCATCGGTTTGGTCACTTATCTGAACCCATACATCGGCCACCGCAATGGCGACTTGGTCGGCAAAATCTG
>NZ_JBQCWZ010000713.1:0-712 GCF_051956895.1 Neisseria sp. P0021.S006 | reverse complement strand
GTATTTATCTGTAAAAAGGGCTATATTTAATGTGTCAAACGCGTTAATATGAAGATGTTTTGTTTTTATATCGGCCGGGCGGTTGTTTGGCTTCACTTAATTTGAAACGGTTTTGGAGAAAATTTATGCTTTCCGTTACACGAACTTTCCTACTCAGTGCTTTTGCGTTGGCTGCTCTGGCTGCTTGTCAGCCTAAAGAAGAGGCTAAAGAGGCTTCTTCGACACCTGCCGCTTCTGCCGCTTCTGCTGCGCCTGCTGCTTCCGGTGAGTCTGCGCCCAAAGTGCAAGCGCGCGGTACCGATATGCGCAAAGAAGATATTGGCGGTGATTTTACATTGACCGATGGCGACGGCAAACCTTTCAGCCTGAGCGACTTGAAAGGCAAAGTGGTTATCCTGTCTTTCGGTTATACCCACTGTCCTGACGTATGCCCGACCGAGTTGCTGACTTACAGCGATACTTTGAAACAATTGGGCGATCAGGCTAAAGACGTGAAAGTAGTATTTGTCAGCATCGACCCGGAGCGCGATACGCCTGAAGTAATCGGCAAATATGCCAAACAGTTCCACCCTGATTTTATCGGCCTGACGGCTACCGGCGATCAAAGCCTGCCTGTCATCAAACAGCAATACCGTGTGGTATCGGCTAAAGTTAACCAAAAAGAAGACAGCGAAAACTATTTGGTCGACCACTCTTCAGGTGTATATTTGAT
>NZ_JBQCWZ010000712.1:0-712 GCF_051956895.1 Neisseria sp. P0021.S006 | reverse complement strand
GATTTGATGATTTCTTCACTGACCGGCAAAGCGTTCAGCCATTCCTGTATGGTGTTCCACATAATGCTGTTTCCTTTCCCTTTTTAGGCCGTCTGAAAACCCACGCGTTCAAAAATTTCTGCCGCACACACTTCCGATACTGCAAACAAAGTTGCCACGCTACCCAAAGCCCGTTGTGCTGCCACGCTCAAATCATCACGGCATACTTCGCCCAGCCACTCAACAGGCCGCACCAGCGACATTTTCTCATCGTCCCATTGCGGACAATGTACTGCGCCGCCTGTAATCCTGCCGATCCGATAACGGCGCAGGGCAGGCGAGTAGGTCAGTACGGCATCTCCATCGGCCAACTCGTTGGAAAACCGCCACATCTGAGCCGCACCCGATTGCGCTGTTCTCAATTTCACATCCGGCACGGCCGAACGGTAAATATCCGTCAGTTTCTCACGGCCAAAACCCTTGGCCGCCGCTTCGGCCAGCATGGGCCAGGCCAACGCCGCCACACCGCGTTCAAAAAATACATCATAAAGCGCACCTTGCGTGCTGCGAACCATATAAAGTCTGGCTTGTTTTCCCATTGCAGTACCTGTTTGTTTGAAGAACCCATCCCTTTGTTTCCATGTTACCTGTTACGGCTGAAAAATTCGATATTTTACATTGTCGGAAGGGTTTGAAGTTCTCGCTGAAAATAAATGAATTATAGATGAAAGGC
>NZ_JBQCWZ010000711.1:0-712 GCF_051956895.1 Neisseria sp. P0021.S006 | reverse complement strand
GCAGTGCATCCGATACCGACCGACATGATTGCCGCACAAATTGCCGCGATTCAGGAAGATTTCCAAATCCGCGCCTATAAAATCGGCATGCTGGGTACGGCGGAAATCATCGAATGCGTGGTGGAACAAACCGCCGAATGCGACTTCGGCAAACGCGTGTTGGATCCGGTCATGATTGCCAAAGGCGGTGCGCCGTTGTTGGAAAATTCAGCCGTCGAAGCCATGAAGCGCCTGCTGCTGCCACATACGGACGTATTGACCCCCAATCTGCCCGAAGCGCAGGCTTTGACGGGTATCAATATTGAAAACCGCCAAGATGCGGAACGCGCCGCCAAAATTCTTCAGGATTGGGGCGTGAAAAATGTGGTGATTAAAGGCGGCCATCTTGCCGACAGTCAAAGCGAATATTGCACCGACTGGCTGTTTACGCCATACGAAACCATCGAGCTGAACAGCAAACGTTTCCCGACGCCGCATACGCATGGCACGGGCTGCACGTTTTCTGCCTGCATTACTGCCGAGTTGGCAAAAGGGTTTAGCGTGCCCGAGGCGGTTCAAACGGCAAAAAACTATATTACCGCCGCCATTTCCCATCCTTTGGGCATCGGGGCAGGGCACGGACCGGTCAACCACTGGGCGTATCGGGACGAATAATGCGTTCAGACCAATTGTAATTGATTGTATTTTTCAGATGGCCTGACTAGGTTTATTA
>NZ_JBQCWZ010000710.1:0-713 GCF_051956895.1 Neisseria sp. P0021.S006 | reverse complement strand
GATAAAAACGCCTATTTGGATTTCAGCAAAATGCCTAAGGCTTATGGCAATATGGGTTGCAACGGTATGATGTTTCAAGCGAATGTAATCGGAGCGGGCAAAATTGATTTTGGCCATATTGCGGTAAGCATGATGCTGTGTGAAGACATGAAGCTGGAAGATGCGTTTTTGCGCAAACAAAGCGTGTGGAACTATCGTTTTGACGGTAACGATTTGATTTTGGAACAAAAAGGCATCAGTATCCGTTTGCGCCGTGAATAATCTTAAAGGCCGTCTGAAAATAAATATTTCAGACGGTCTTTTGAATCTTTATAATAAGCCCTATTTGAAACTGATACCGAATATCAAGGAAACCTATTATGGCAGCTTCTCCAGAAGCCAAGTTTACCGAAGAAAAAGTCTTGTGGATTAAACACCATACGCCTAAGCTGATGACTTTTGCCATCAGCCGTCCCGAGTCCTACCGTTTTTCGGCAGGGCAGTTTTCGCGCCTTGGTTTCCGTGACGGCGAGGGCTTTATTTGGCGCGCGTATTCTGTCGTATCTGCCGAATACGCCGATACGCTTGAGTATTTCGCGGTGTTAATCGAAGGCGGTCCGATGTCGGCGCGTTTTGCCGCGATGAAAGAGGGTGACACCATTTTGCTGGATAAAACGGCTACCGGTTTCCTCTTGCCCGAGCGATTCCCAGACGGTAAGGATTTAGTTATGCTC
>NZ_JBQCWZ010000709.1:0-714 GCF_051956895.1 Neisseria sp. P0021.S006 | reverse complement strand
TTTTGTGGGTTTGGGGGTGTGTGGGAGAGGCAGCCTTTGAAGTGTGGCGCTTTAAATCAATCGACCTCACTAGAAAAAACAGGCCGTCTGAAAATCTTTCAGACGGCCTTTACTATCCAATCTTTCCTTTAACGGCCAAAATTGTCTCGACGTTCGCGCCAGTCTTGGCGGATGGAGCCGTTTTTGCCGACCGGCGTGTCTTGTTCGACTTCCCAAATAAAATTCGTTCCGCCGCCAATCGGATGCGAGCCGCGTAAACCGATATGGCTGCCTTGGTCGGCAATGGCGGTTCGGCTGTATGTTTGGCCGCCGAAACGGGTTTGCGAGGTTTCGATGCCGCTTTTGATGCTGCCGTAGAGCTGTACGTCGGCATGTGCGGCAAGTGCGGCGGTGGAAAGTGCAGCAGTGAGGAGAAGTTTCAAGTTCATGGTTTATCCTTTTTTGGAGAGGAATTGTGTGACGATTGTATCGGCCTTGTGCGTAAACAAGTTACAATTCTTGCAAAATCTGACAGGAGTTTTGATGATGCGCTCTTTACGCGCCGCTGCTGTGCAAATGGTGTCGTCTACCGACCCCGAAACCAATATTGCCACCATGAAACGCCTTGTCCGCGAGGCTGCTGAACAAGGAGCGGATTGGGTGTTGCTGCCCGAATATTGGCCGCTGATGGGCAAAAACGATACGGACAAGCTGGCATTTGCCGAGCCTTTGGAT
>NZ_JBQCWZ010000708.1:0-715 GCF_051956895.1 Neisseria sp. P0021.S006 | reverse complement strand
GCATAGGCCAGTTCGAGTAAATCCCAAACGGTCGGCAAAACCGCCGCGCCATGCGTATCAATCAACAATTCCGGCGTTTCGACGTCATGTCCGGCAATGTGGATATAGCACACGCGCTCTGCGTCCACATTTTCTAAAAAGGCTTCGGGCGACAACAGGCCGTGATTGACGGCGTTGACGTAAATATTGTTCACATCCAAATGAATGCCGCAGTCGGCTTCACGGGCAACCGCGTTGAGGAACTCGACTTCGTTCATCTCGGCAAGCGGAGAATGCAGGTAGTAGGAGGTGTTTTCCACGGCGATGCGGCAGCCCAAACGGTCTTGCACTTCGCGGATACGGCGCGCGGTATGTTTCACCATCTCATCAGTGAAAGGCAGCGGCAACAAATCGTAAAGATGACCGCCGTCGTGGCAATAGCTCAAATGGTCGGAGAAAAACGTGCAGTCATAACGGCGCATCATTTCTTTGATTCCGTCTATCAAGGCAGTATCCAGCGGTGCTTGTCCGCCCAACGACATGGATAATCCGTGCAACGCCAGCGGCAGCCGTTCCGCCACGCGGTCAAACTGTTTGCGCGCCCTGCCGCCCATTTTCAGCCAGTTTTCGGGGGCGGCTTCGATAAAGCGTATCGGGCTGTCGTCTGAAAGCGAGAGGAAGTCTTCCGCCAAGTCGCGGCGGTAGCCCAAGCCTGCGTGTTGAATCATGGTGATGT
>NZ_JBQCWZ010000707.1:0-717 GCF_051956895.1 Neisseria sp. P0021.S006 | reverse complement strand
TTATTGCACCGAAGACCTGATTGCCTGCCGCCGACTGCTTGACGCAGGCTGTCAGGCGTTGATGCCGTGGGCGGCGCCGATTGGCACGGGTTTGGGCGCGGTTCATGCTTATGCGCTGAAAGTCCTACGTGAACGCCTGCCCGACACGCCGTTGATTATCGACGCGGGTTTGGGTTTGCCTTCGCAGGCGGCGCAAGTGATGGAATGGGGTTTTGACGGCGTGTTGTTAAATACCGCTGTTTCCCGTAGCGGTGATCCGGTTAATATGGCACACGCTTTTGCGCTTGCGGTCGAGTCGGGCCGTCTGGCTTATGAGGCGGAACCTGTGGAGGCGCGTGAGAAAGCGCGCGCCAGTACGCCGACGGTGGGTCAGCCTTTTTGGCATTCAGCGGAATATTAATAAACGTCAGGGCGTGTCGTACACGCCCTTTTTTGTTGGTGGAAAACCTGATTTTAGGTTGAACAGAATGTTCAGACGGCCTTGGCCAAAAGCTGTTTCAATGGCTTTAAGATTTGCCATGCCTGCGCTTTGAGTTGCGGCTGCATCAGTAGGCGGGCGGGGTGGGGAATGACGAAATGCGGCCGCTCTGCGCACAATTCGTTCATCAGCCCGATCATGTCGGGGCTGTCGAAGATTTTGCCGAGGAACAAGACTGCGCGCGCTTGCGAAGCGGTCAGCTCGTTTTGCATTTCGGCAAGCTCGGAGCGGATGTGTTC
>NZ_JBQCWZ010000706.1:0-718 GCF_051956895.1 Neisseria sp. P0021.S006 | reverse complement strand
GTATTGGTGGCTTGGATTGCCCTTGCCTTGGCTCTGTCGGATTCTTTGAAAAATCTGTTGGGCGTGGCTGAAAAAGAGGAAGCGGAAAATGAGTAATGCCTTGAAGTTTGTTGCGTCATGCCGTTTGCCTACGGAATGGGGCGAGTTTACCATGCACGGCTTTGAAGAAGAGGGCGGTCAGGAACATGTCGCATTGACGATGGGCGATGTTTCAGACGGCCTGCCTGTGTTGTCGCGTATCCATTCCGAGTGCTTGACCGGCGATGCTTTATTTTCGGTGAAATGTGATTGCGGCCCTCAGCTTCAAGCGGCGATGCAGGTTGTTCAGAAAGAAGGGCGTGGCGTTATCGTATATTTGCGCCAAGAAGGCAGGGGCATTGGTTTGATAAACAAAATCCGTGCTTATCGTCTGCAAGATCAGGGCTTGGATACGGTTGAAGCCAATGTAGCGCTCGGCCTTCCTGTTGATGCGCGCGACTTCACTTTAGCCAAGCAGATTTATGATTATCTGCATATTCGGGAGGTCAGGTTGTTGACCAATAATCCTGAAAAAATCCAAACGTTGAAAGATTCCGGCATTAATGTGGTTGAACGGATTGCATTACATGTCGGCGAAAATGTGGAAAATGAACGTTATCTGCATACTAAAGCGGATAAATTGGGGCATTTGATTTTCGATTGATAGAACGGTATATCGGTAATTTTTGCGGTTAAATAA
>NZ_JBQCWZ010000705.1:0-718 GCF_051956895.1 Neisseria sp. P0021.S006 | reverse complement strand
ACAATGATGACAAACCATAATGATGACAAACCATATAGCCAACATTAATCAAGCCTTTTTTGGAGAGTTTTCTTTCTCTCCAATCGAACCTCACTCTTTCTACCGTACCCTCAAACATAGACCCAATTATTTCCATCAATATTTGAAGTAGAAATTCCAATAAATCCGACATCTACAAACCCCAATGCTCCCAAATCTCATCGATTTTGGCCGTAACGGCAGGGTCTTTTTTGATTACTCGTCCCCATTCGCGGTCGGTTTCGCCCGGCCATTTGTTGGTCGCATCCAAACCCATTTTGCCGCCAAGTCCGCTGACGGGGCTGGCGAAGTCGAGGTAGTCGATAGGTGTGTTTTCCATCAAAACAGTATCGCGTACGGGATCCATGCGCGTGGTTACCGCCCAGATGACTTCTTTCCAGTCGCGCACATCCACATCGTCATCAACTACGATGATGAATTTGGTGTACATAAACTGGCGAAGGAACGACCAGCAGCCCATCATCACGCGCTTGGCGTGTCCGGCGTACTGTTTTTTCATGCTGACCACCGCCATGCGGTAGGAGCAGCCTTCGGGCGGCAGATAGAAATCGGTGATTTCGGGGAACTGCTTTTGCAAAAGCGGGACGAACACTTCGTTCAACGCCACGCCCAAAACGGCGGGTTCATCGGGCGGTTTGCCTGTGTAGGTGGAGTGGTAAATCGGGTTTTCACGCATGGT
>NZ_JBQCWZ010000704.1:0-718 GCF_051956895.1 Neisseria sp. P0021.S006 | reverse complement strand
GTCGTATTCGCAGGTCAAACCGGCCATCACTTGCACGATACGCGGATCGGCGGCTTTGGCCAGCGTTTCAACTTTGTTCAACAGCGCGACTTTGGCAGCGGAATCAAGGCTTGCAATAGGGTCAATCGCCATGTGGACAGGCTTGCCGTAGGCAGGTGTCGGCACTTTGACGCTGGCCTCGTTGCCGGCCGCACCAATCACGCGCACGGCTTTGGCAGAGCGGTTGATCGAATCGATACACAGGCTGTCGGCGTAGGCAAAAGCGGTTTTATCGCCCGAAACGGCACGCACGCCCACGCCCTGATCAATTTGGAAGCTGCCCGATTTGACGATGCCTTCTTCCAAATGCCAACTTACATAGGCAGTGCGCTGACAATAGATGTCGGCATAATCGACATGGTTGGCGCCGATAATGCTCAGGCTTTGGGCGAGCAAATCGGGGGAAAGATGGTTGGCTTCGAGCAAATCTCGCTGTACGGCGGCGTAGGTTTGTTGCATGATTTTTCAGACGGCCCGACAAGCAGGCAAAGTTAATTTGGTCTTGATTATACGGTATTTTATATGGCTTTGGATATGTTGATTGCTTGGGTTTATGAGTGATTGAAACAAATCAAAAGGCCGTCTGAAATATAGGGTTGAAATGTTTGCCTTACCCTATTTCAATCGGCCTGTTCGTTTGACGTTCAGACGGCCTTTTCAATCATGGCAAAGCCAATAC
>NZ_JBQCWZ010000703.1:0-720 GCF_051956895.1 Neisseria sp. P0021.S006 | reverse complement strand
TTTTCCGTATCGCAGGCGGCATCATGCTAGGACGCGACGAACCCGTTATCCTGCAGCTGCTCGACCTGCCGCAGGCACGACAGGCATTGCGCGGCGTAATTATGGAAATGCAGGATTGCGCCTTCCCACTCCTTGCCGACATCTTCGCCACAGATGACCCCGAAGTCGCCTTCAAAGATGCCGACATTGCCCTCTTGATTGGAGCGCGCCCGCGCACGCAAGGCATGGAGCGCGCCGATTTACTGCACGCCAATGGCGAAATTTTCAAAGTACAAGGCGCGGCGTTGAACAAAGTTGCCAATCGCAACGTTAAAGTCCTCGTCGTCGGCAATCCGGCCAATACCAACGCCTACATCGCCATGAAATCCGCACCCGACATCCCGCCGGAAAATTTCACCGCCCTGATGCGTCTCGACCACCACCGTGCCGTCAGTCAAATTGCCGAAAAAATCAACCGCCCGATTACTTCCATCGAGCAAATGTGCGTCTGGGGCAACCATAGCCCGACCATGTACGCCGACTACCGCTACGCCACCAGCAACGGCGAGTCCGTCCAAGACATGATTACCGAACCCGACTGGAACACCGAAGTCTTCATGCCGAAAATCGCCGAACGTGGTGCCGCCATTATTGCCGCACGCGGTTCATCATCCGCGGCCTCCGCCGCTAATGCCGCCATCTACCACCTGCGCGACTGGTTGCTCGGCAGCAGTGGTAAAT
>NZ_JBQCWZ010000702.1:0-721 GCF_051956895.1 Neisseria sp. P0021.S006 | reverse complement strand
GTTGCTGATTGAGCAGTCCGTTCTCGGCTGGAAAGAGTACGAGATGGAAGTGGTACGCGATAAGGCCGACAACTGCATCATCATTTGCTCGATTGAAAACTTCGACCCGATGGGCGTGCATACGGGCGACTCGATTACGGTTGCGCCGGCGCAAACGCTGACGGACAAGGAATACCAAATCATGCGCAACGCTTCGTTGGCGGTATTGCGCGAAATCGGCGTGGACACGGGTGGCTCGAACGTGCAATTTGCGGTGAACCCTGAAAACGGCGAGATGATTGTGATTGAGATGAACCCGCGCGTGAGCCGTTCTTCTGCGTTGGCCTCTAAAGCAACCGGCTTCCCGATTGCCAAAGTAGCAGCCAAACTGGCGGTCGGCTTTACGCTGGACGAGTTGCGCAACGACATTACCGGCGGCCGCACGCCTGCATCGTTCGAGCCTTCCATCGACTATGTGGTAACCAAAATCCCGCGTTTCGCATTTGAAAAATTCCCTGCCGCAGACGACCGCTTGACCACGCAGATGAAATCTGTGGGCGAGGTAATGGCGATGGGCCGTACCATTCAAGAAAGCTTCCAAAAAGCCTTGCGCGGTTTGGAAACCGGCTTGTGCGGCTTCAATCCGCGCAGCGAAGACAAAGCGGAAATCCGCCGCAAACTGGCCAACCCGGGCCCTGAGCGTATGCTGTTTGTAGCCGATGCGTTCCGTGCAGGCTTCACG
>NZ_JBQCWZ010000701.1:0-722 GCF_051956895.1 Neisseria sp. P0021.S006 | reverse complement strand
CCTTTACCCTGCAAAGCTCACAAATGAGCCGAATTTTTCAAACTTTAGGCGCTGACCCGCACAATTTGGGCTGGTTTTTCATTCTGCCCCCATTGGCCGGTATGTTGGTTCAGCCGATTGTGGGCTACTACTCAGACCGCACTTGGATGCCGCGCTTGGGTGGCCGTCGTCTGCCCTATCTGCTTTACGGTACGCTGATTGCGGTTATCGTCATGATTCTGATGCCGAACTCGGGCAGCTTCGGTTTTGGCTACGCTTCTTTGGCGGCTTTGTCGTTTGGCGCGTTGATGATTGCGCTGTTGGACGTATCCTCCAATATGGCGATGCAGCCGTTTAAGATGATGGTTGGCGATATGGTCAATGAGGAGCAGAAAAGCTACGCCTACGGGATTCAAAGTTTCTTAGCGAATACGGGCGCGGTTGTGGCGGCGATTCTGCCGTTTGTGTTCGCGTATATCGGTTTGGCGAACACTGCCGAGAAAGGCGTCGTGCCGCAGACCGTGGTCGTGGCATTCTATGTGGGCGCAGCGTTGCTGATTATTACCAGTGCGTTCACCATCTTCAAAGTCAAAGAGTATGACCCGGAAACCTACGCCCGCTACCACGGTATCGACGTAGCAGCAAATCAGGAAAAAGCCAACTGGTTCGAACTCTTAAAAACCGCACCTAAAGCGTTTTGGACAGTCACTTTGGTGCAATTCTTCTGCTGGTTTGCCTTCCAA
>NZ_JBQCWZ010000700.1:0-724 GCF_051956895.1 Neisseria sp. P0021.S006 | reverse complement strand
TACCAATACAACCGATAAATCTGTGGAAGAACTCGCCGTTCATATCTTGCAGGCCTGCAAGCTGAAACGCCGTTTCTAAATGAAATGATAAAAGGCCGTCTGAAATTTCAGACGGCCTTTTTTTATTTTGTGTATTAAGTCTTAGGCAGGGTAACACCGGTTTGTCCCATGTATTTGCCGTTGCGGTCTTTGTATGAAGTTGCGCAGACTTCATCGCTTTCAAAGAACAAGACTTGAGCCACGCCTTCGCCGGCATAGATTTTGGCAGGCAGGGGGGTGGTGTTGGAAAACTCAAGCGTAACGTAGCCTTCCCACTCTGGCTCAAACGGGGTAACGTTGACGATGATGCCGCAGCGTGCGTAAGTGGATTTCCCTAAGCAGACAGTCAGGACGTTGCGCGGGATGCGGAAATATTCGACTGTGCGCGCCAAAGCAAAGGAGTTGGGCGGAATGATGCAGCAGTCATCTTCGACTGTAACGAAGTTTTTCGGGTCGAAGTTTTTCGGGTCGACGATGGTGCTGTTGATATTGGTGAAGATTTTAAATTCATTGGCACAGCGGATGTCGTAGCCGTAGCTGGATGTGCCGTAGGAAATGATGCGTTGACCGTTGGCCTCTTTGATTTGGTTGGGCTCGAACGGCTCAATCATGCCGTGTTCTTCGGCCATGCGGCGTATCCATTTGTCGGATTTAATGCTCATGGTGGTTGTCCTGAGGTAAGGGT
>NZ_JBQCWZ010000699.1:0-724 GCF_051956895.1 Neisseria sp. P0021.S006 | reverse complement strand
GTTTGTCGAGGTATCAGGCGAGGCATATAATGGGATGACTATCCAACCTAAACTGGGAGCGAATCATGTTGACACTGAAAACTTTAGGTTCCGCACTGGCGGCGGTTGCCGTATTGAGCTTGGGTGCTTATTCTGCCGAAGCGGCGGCCAAACCGCATGGCCATCATGTGAGCAAACACCAGCAGGCGAAGAAAAACAAATTGCATCCTGCTTGTAAGAGATACCTTGAGCGCCGTGCTGCTTGGTATCGTTATAAAGGCAACAAGGCTGAGTTGAGGGAAAACCGTAAAGCGGCAAAAGCGTTCCGCGGTTTGCCTTATGCCGAGCAAAAAATTCAATGCCAAGCTGCTTATCAGGCATTTGATGATTTTGATCACGGCAAATTCCGCCGCCGTTAATCATCTGATTTGAACAAAGGCCGTCTGAATATTTCAGACGGCCTTTGATATTTATTTCTCAACAAGGATTTTGTTTTCGGCTTGAGGCTCGTATTGGGTGGATTCATCACCGTAATACAATACGCCCAGCTTGATGGGGATGCGGCCTTGCGATTTGCGGTGGGCATTGGAATCGCGCAGGGAGTAGGCGCAACCGCAATATTCTTGTTGGTAGAAATGCTCACGCTTGCTGATTTCAATCATGCGTGCGCTGCCGCCGCCTTTGCGCCAGTTGCAATCCCAATAAACCAAGTCATCGTACGGCTCGGCAGCGCGATGGCCGCAGC
>NZ_JBQCWZ010000698.1:0-726 GCF_051956895.1 Neisseria sp. P0021.S006 | reverse complement strand
CAGTAAAAGTGCAGTAAATTAAATCAGATTATTATTATTTTGTCAGTTATTAGATGGTTTGCGGGTCGGTTAAATCATTGGGTTGGAGCGAACCAAAAAACTGCCATTGCAGGGCGACGGCTTTTCCCTGCCAAACGCAGGAAAGTGCCATCGTATCCGCCAAAATCGCGCTTGTGCCGCGCCAATCGGTTTGATTTCCGGCGCGTAAACCGACGGGTTGCCCTGAATCGAAAACATAGCCGACCGATTTCATGTCTGACGGGAAATCCAAATTTGCCGCTTTAATCAAGGCTTCCTTGAAACACCACAATCGGTAAAACGTTTCAGACGGCCAGTTTGCCGTTTCCAAAAAGTCTTGTTCTTCCTGCGTGCAGACCAAAGCCGACAGCGCTTTGAAATCACGCGGGCGGATAAATTCGATATCGATACCGGCTGTTAAGGGATGAGGCGCACACAATAAAGCGGCAAAGCCTTGGCTGTGGCTCAGTGATACAGTCGGTAAATCGGTTTGCTGTTTTAATGCTCGGCTGACTTGCCAGTCCTGACGCTGCGCCAGTTGAGGCGTGGCGGCAAAACGTTGGGAATCGGCTGCGTTTAGAGAAGCATGGTCGTAGCAGGCGGTAAAAGACGGATCGGCCAGCAGGCATTGAAGAGGTGTCGTATCCATAAAATAGAAAAATGCCAAACTTCATATTGAAGTCCGGCATTTTTGACATTACTTAGTGG
>NZ_JBQCWZ010000697.1:0-726 GCF_051956895.1 Neisseria sp. P0021.S006 | reverse complement strand
GTAGAAACCATTCTCTTGTTCAATCCTTCCGACATTTACCGTCTGCTCAACCTGACCGGTTATGAAAACACCGCGATGTACGCAGGGATGGCCGGTTTGAGCGATCAAATCAGCCTGACTATGCCGGTTTTGCTGACGGCGCAGGTATTATGGGTTATCATTCCCTTGGTCTTGGCCGCCTGGATTTTCGGAAAGAGACAAATATGAGAAAAATATTATTTACAGCATTCACCATCCTTGCTTTATCTGCTTGTAGCAAAGAGGAAAATACTCCTCCGCCTACGCCCCAACGAATCAGCGACAGTGCAGTCGGTCATTACTGCAGCATGAACTTGACCGAACACAACGGCCCTAAAGCGCAAATCTTCTTGAACGGCAAACCTGACAAACCGGTTTGGTTTTCCACCATCAAGCAGATGTTCGGCTACACTAAACTGCCTGAAGAGCCCAAAGGCATTCATGCTATCTATGTTACCGATATGGGCAAAGTCAAAGATTGGGAAAAACCCAATGCCGACGCCGAATGGATAGATGCGAAAAAAGCCTATTACGTCATCGAAAGCAGCTTTATCGGCGGCATGGGTGCGGAAGACGCGCTTCCGTTTGCCGACAAGGCTCAGGCTGAAAAATTCGCCAAAGAGAAAGGCGGCAGAGTAGTCGGTTTTGCAGAGATGCCCGACGAATACATTTTCAAATAAAACAACCAATAAATGCCATCTGAAACTG
>NZ_JBQCWZ010000696.1:0-727 GCF_051956895.1 Neisseria sp. P0021.S006 | reverse complement strand
CCCTGATGCGCAATGCCGTTACCTACCCTACGACAAATCCGAATGGGTCGCCCGATTTTTAGCCGAACACCGCCCCATCTGCGGCATTTTGATGGAAACCGAAATCTGGCCCAACCTGATGCACGGCTGCCAAGAAGCAGGCATTCCCCTCTTTTTGGCCAACGCGCGCCTCTCCGAAAAATCCCAACGCGGCTACCTCAAAATCCGCAAGCTGGTCGAGCCTGCCATGCAGACCCTCTCCGGCTGCTTTGCCCAAACCGCCGCCGATGCCGAACGCCTGCACCTCATCGGCGCATCCAACGTCCACGTTTGCGGCAACACCAAATACGACATCGCGCCCCCCGATGACTCGCGCCCGCTTGCCGTCGCCTTTAAAGAACGCATCGGCGCACGAGCCGTCGTCGTCTGCGCCAGCACGCGCGTGTACAAAGGCACAGACGAAGCCGAGCTGCTCCTCAAAGCATGGCAGGGCTACCGCGGCAATGCCTTGCTGGTCATCGTACCGCGCCACCCTGAAAACTTTCAGACGGCCTACGATACTGCCAAATCGCTTGGCTATACCGTCCAAAAACGCAGCGACGGACAACCCGTTTCCCCCGATACACAAGTTTGGATAGGCGACAGCATGGGCGAACTTGCCGCCTACTACCTCAGCGCAGACATTGCCTTCGTCGGCGGCAGCCTCGTTGATGCCGGCTGCCAAAACATCATCGAACCCATCTCCTGC
>NZ_JBQCWZ010000695.1:0-728 GCF_051956895.1 Neisseria sp. P0021.S006 | reverse complement strand
CTCCAATACATTTTTTATTGACCTCAATCCATTTAAGCAGCATACTTTAGGCATTCCGCGAAGACGGAAATAAAAAAACACACATTTACTTATAAAACTAACTTATTGGGAAACCTCACCATGATTGATCGCCTTATGCCTATCTTCGCCGTTATCGGCATTTTGTCCAGCACCGTATACCTGAGCCTCGCCGCTTGGATGCTTTACGAAAGCGTGTTCAAAAAGAAAAGCCCTCTGTCGGCATAATCCTCAGATTTAGAATTTTACGGTAAGGCCGTCTGAACATTCAGACGGCCTTGTTTCATTCCATACTATCAAGCACTTGGCTGTACGGCCAATTCAATCATTGCTTCGCGCAAACCGTCCAAGCCCAAACTTTCTGCAACGGAAACATTCACGCCGACGGCATGCCCGGAATTGTCGCGCAAAATGCCTGCTTCACGCATACCTGACGGCAGCAAATCGATTTTGTTGTACACCACCAATTGCGGAATTTCATGCGCGCCGATTTCTTCCAAGACTTCGTTGACATCGTCCATCTGCCGTTCAAAATCGGTATTGGACGCATCAACAACGTGCAGTAGCACATCCGCCATCGCCGTCTCTTCCAAAGTAGCGGAAAACGCCGACACCAGCTTGTGCGGCAAATCGCGGACGAAGCCGACGGTATCGGTCAAAATCACGCTCGCCTCGTGCGACAGAAAAAGCCGACGCGCAGTGGTATCCAA
>NZ_JBQCWZ010000694.1:0-728 GCF_051956895.1 Neisseria sp. P0021.S006 | reverse complement strand
TAACCCAAGCTCTCCAAGAAGTCGGTAAAGGCTTCATTGTCGCTTTCAGGTACATCGATACCGACCAAAATACGGCCGTAGTCCGCACCATGATTGCGATAATGGAACAAAGTAATATTCCATTCAGCACGCATATGGTTCAAGAAACGGGACAATGCGCCGGGGCGCTCCGGAAATTCAAAGCTGACCAAGCGTTCGCTGGATACTTTTTCCGTACGTCCGCCGACCATGTAACGGATATGGATTTTGGCGATTTCATCATTGGTCAAATCGACATTCGGTAAGCCTGCGTCAGCCAGTTGTTTGCTGATGACGGCCAAGTCTTGCGCACCGGCAGTTTGCAAGCCGACAAAAATATGAGCATTTTTATCGCTGCCGTAGCGATAGTTGAACTCAGTAATATTCCGACTACCCAAGACGTTGATAAACTTGAGGAAGCTGCCTTTTTCTTCAGGAATGGTAACGGCAAAAATACCTTCGTTGCCCTCGCCCAGCTCACTGCGTTCAGAAACATGGCGCAGGCGGTGGAAGTTCATGTTAGCGCCACTGGTGACGGCAACCAGGTTTTGACCTTGAATATTGTTTTTCGCAACGTAAGCCTTCAGGCCGGCAAGCGCCAATGCGCCTGCAGGTTCGGTAATGCTGCGCGTATCGTCAAAAATATCTTTAATTGCGCCGCACAACATATCCGTATTGACCGTAATAATTTCGTCCAACAGTTCTTTACA
>NZ_JBQCWZ010000693.1:0-730 GCF_051956895.1 Neisseria sp. P0021.S006 | reverse complement strand
CGCCAACGCCGACCAAAATCATGGTAAAGGGCGAGAGTTGCCACAACACCTGCGTGGTTGTCGGCGAAATATAGTGCAAACCCATGGCAACGAGCACAAAGTTGGCGGAAATGCCGACAATACCCAGCACCAATAAAAATAAGGTTTGCTTGGAAAATTCAGACGGCCTCGGCAGCTTGCCGGTCAGTCCCAACAACGCAAACAACACCAGCGACGCCACTAAAAAGCGTATCCACACCAGCGTGGGCGCATCGACGGCTTTTAAGGCCTGTTGCGCCGCTACCGGCAGCGAGCCCCAAGTCATGGTGGCAAGCAGCGCCAATGAAAAGCCGAGCCAAGTTTTTTGTTTCTTCATTTTTCAGACGGCCTTTATTTACGCGGCTTCCCAGTAGTCGATATAAAGCTGCAATTCGAGATTATTCCGCCATTCGTTGGCAACGGGACGGTACACTGTACGGATGTATTCGGGAATGTCTTCGCTGCAACGCCAGAACATGGCTTCAAATTCGTAGCCGTCTTTTTGCAGCCAGACTTTTTTATGTTTGCCCTCCGCGCCCAGAGGCTGCTGGCGGACAACGTGAAATTCATCGGTAAAACTCGGCGGCGCGAAGCCCTGCCCCCAAACGTGTCGGGCAAGGTTTTGCGCCTGTTCCAGCGTAATGTCGCGTGCGGGCAGGCTGCCGTCGGTGATGAAGGTTTGCGACAAATCGTCTTCGCACACCATCTCGCG
>NZ_JBQCWZ010000692.1:0-731 GCF_051956895.1 Neisseria sp. P0021.S006 | reverse complement strand
GTTTTACCGAACGCAGCGTCCAAGGGCTGATTTCCATGATTCTTGTATACATTTATGAAGCTCCTGTTATTAAAATTGTAAGTTCGGCAAAGGTTTCAGACGGCCTTTGCCGATGGTATGGATGGATTATTCGCCGTGGGTCTCTTTAATCAGACATACAGAGAAGGCTCCCAGTAACAAGACCGCGCCTGCAACCAAGAACATGGTTGCCTGATGGCTGCCCAGCATAGGGAAGAGGATAAAGCTCAGCAGGGAGGCGACGATTTGAGGCATACAGATAGAGCCGTTAAACAGACCCAAATAAGTACCCATGTGTTTGCCGGAGAGGGCATTGGTTACAATCGTCAAAGGATAGGTAATGATACCTGCCCACGCGATGCCGATTAAAGTATAAGACAGGATTAATGCGTATTGATTGTGGATGAAGAAAATAGAGAAGAAACCGAGCGCGCCTAAAGCCAAGCAACCGAAATAGCCGACTTTATGGTATTGATTCGGTACTTTTGCCAGAATAAACGAGCAGATAACGGCAGCAATGGATTGTACCGCCGCCAAAACGCCGTACCAGTTGCCCGCTTCCTGATAGCCTACGGAAGAAGCATCAGTTGTCTGCCAAACGTTTTCTGCAATCGCGCCTGCCGAGTAAGTCCACATATATTGGAAGGCAAACCAGCAGAAGAATTGCACCAAAGTGACTGTCCAAAACGCTTTAGGTGCGGTTTTTAAGAGTT
>NZ_JBQCWZ010000691.1:0-732 GCF_051956895.1 Neisseria sp. P0021.S006 | reverse complement strand
CTCTTGGCCGCAATACCTGATTAAAAAAGGCATAGTCGATGCGGCTGAAACCGAGGCGCAAAATGAAAAGTTCTACCAAGACTATCAAAACGGTTGTCTTGATATCGATGCCTTCCTCAAATTCCATCTCGCGCCTTTAGCCCGTTTCAGCAAGGAAGAATTGGCTGAGTTTCATCGCGAGTTTATGGCCGAATATATTGTTCCACACATTTCTCCGATGCAGCGTATGTTGGTGCAAAGCCATCAAATGGCGGGCGATGAAATGTTGGTTATTTCTTCGACCAACGAATTTATCATTACCCCTATCTGCCATCTTTTCGGTATTCACAACGTCATCGGCACACAGCTTGAAACCGGTGAAGACGGCCGATATACCGGCAACTATGTCGGTACGCCCAGCCTGAAAGAAGGCAAAATTACCCGATTGAACCAATGGCTTGCCGAGCGAGGCGAGACCTTTGAAAGCTACGGTAAGGTTTATTTTTACAGCGACTCCAAAAACGATTTGCCGTTGCTGCGTATTGTGGACGAACCTGTCGCCGTCAATCCGGATGCAGAGCTGGAAAAAGAAGCCAAAGCAAAAGGTTGGCCGATTTTGAATTTCAAATAACGACGAATCAGGCCGTCTGAAATATTTAACCTAACCACAACCTAATAAGGACTAAAACATGAAAACGACTAAACTCCTCGCCTCAGCCCTGTTGTTTGCCGCTGTATTCGGTACTGCACAAG
>NZ_JBQCWZ010000690.1:0-732 GCF_051956895.1 Neisseria sp. P0021.S006 | reverse complement strand
CTCGGCATACTGGCCGTCTGAAAGTTTTTCCTGTTTGATGTGCCAACGGTTTTTCACTTCGGAAGCCGTCCATAAGCCTACTTTGTTGTAGTAGAACAAAATGCTTGCCGCTAGCGTTTTCATATCGCTGTCAGGCTTGGCACTGCCGATACTGCGGCCGATACGGTTGTTGCGCTGATCAACCGCTTGGTCGGCAAGGTAGCGGCTGAAGTAGTCATCTTTACCTTCACGCAATTCCATATCCGTCAGACGCGCATTACCTGCTTTTTCTGCAATAATGCTGTCGAATTTGGAAGCAATCGCCGCCTGCCACAATGCTTGGCGTACGGCATTGACTTGTGTTCCCCTGCTGTCGCCGTTTGCTTTGTCATCCAAACCTGAACGCTCGGCAAAGCGTGTGGCATTGCTGGTCATATTGATTAAACCTTCGTCTTCCATGCCGATAACTTGGGCGGCTACGGGATGGTTAAGCGCGAATTGAGCCATTTTACTGCGACGGCTTTGATCTTCCTGATACGATTGACAGCCGGACAATACCAGCATGCCGAGAACGGCGCATTGAATGTGTTTTTTAATATGTTTCATGATGTAACTATCGATATTATTGTGTGAGTTCAACTTCTTTGTTTAACATAGAAACGCCCGTAAGCGCAAATTAATTTCCATACGGACAAATCGGCGCATAAATGGCTATTTTATAATAAAAATAAGGCCGTCTGAAAACTTTCAGAC
>NZ_JBQCWZ010000689.1:0-733 GCF_051956895.1 Neisseria sp. P0021.S006 | reverse complement strand
CGACGTCGAATTTATCGTCCAATATCTGATACTTGCCCATGCCCGCCAATATCCGCAACTCCTCGACAACTACGGCAACATTGCCCTGTTGAACATCGCCGCCGACTGCGGCCTCATCGACAAAACCCTCGCTGAACAAAGCCGCACCGCCTACCGCTTCTACCGCCAGCAGCAACACAACACCAAACTGCGAGATGCCAAAAAAACCGAAGTAACGGACGAATTGCTGACCCACTACGGCAACGTGCGAAAACTGTGGCAGGAAGTATTCGGGGCAGAAGTGAAGTTCGGATAAACAGGCGGGCGTATTCAGCGTCAAAAGCCCTGTACAGCAACACAATTTACTGCCACGATAAACTCACTCTAAATAGTAGGTTTTATGTAAAGAAAATATTTTTATAAAAGCTGATTGGCAGCTTGAAGCGGTAACTGTCGGGTATAGAGGGAAGCTTTTTGTTTGCGTATTACTGATTCAGTTTGAGCATGATATGCAAAAACTGTTCTCATTTTGTGTCGATATTGTGATATAGCAAAACAAGTTCTAAAATATGCTGCTTATTTATATATTAAAAACAAGGAGAAACTGATGTCTAAGGTTGCGGTACTCGGTGGCGGTCTGTCGGGCCGTCTGATGGCGTTCCAACTGGCAGAGCAGGGCATTTCGGTCGAGTTGTTTGAGAAAGGCGAACGCAACGGCGCGCAAGCCGCCGCTTATGTTGCCGCGGCCATGTTG
>NZ_JBQCWZ010000688.1:0-734 GCF_051956895.1 Neisseria sp. P0021.S006 | reverse complement strand
TTTCTACTCTAATCATCTACAATTAAAAATAATCGAACCTAAAATTTTCAATAAAACATTAATTACACAGCACTACATTTTTGCTATAATTGCCACCATTCACTCCCCACCCAAACCCAAACCCAAAAGAAGAGGAAAAGCCATGGGTATCAAAGTTGCCATCAACGGCTACGGCCGCATCGGCCGCCAAGTAGTGCGCGCTATTTTTGACTACAAACTGCAAGACCAACTCGACATCGTTGCCATCAACGCCAGCGGCAGCATCGAGACCAACGCCCACCTGACCAAATTTGACACTGTTCACGGCCGCTTCAACTCTGAAGTTTCCCACGATGAGAAACACCTCATCATCGACGGTAAAAAAATCCCTTACTTCTCTACCCGCAACCCAGCCGAATTGCCATGGGGCGAATTGGGCGTTGACCTGGTAATGGAATGTACTGGCGCGTTCACCAGCAAAGAGAAAGCCAAAATCCACTTGGAAAGCGGCGCGAAAAAAGTGCTGATTTCCGCTCCCGGCGGCGATGACGTAGACGCAACCATCGTTTACGGCGTAAACGACGACGTGATTACCGACGACATGACCGTTATCTCCAACGCGTCTTGTACCACCAACTGCCTGGCACCTGTGGCCAAAGTATTGAACGAAAACATCGGTATCGTAAACGGCGTGATGACCACCATCCATGCGCTGACCAACGACCAAACCGTAACCGACGTACGCCACAAAGACC
>NZ_JBQCWZ010000687.1:0-734 GCF_051956895.1 Neisseria sp. P0021.S006 | reverse complement strand
TTCCTAACCCACGCGGGCAAACTGACCGACGTGGCATGCGAAGCCATTGCCGAGATTTGTGGCGTTGAGGCCGAATTGTCCACTACTGGCGGCACTTCGGACGGACGCTTCATCAAAGCCATTGCCAAAGAACTCATCGAATTAGGCCCATCCAACGCGACCATCCACCAAATCAACGAAAACGTACGTTTGGAAGATATTCCGAAACTGTCGGCAGTGTATGAGGGTATGTTGACGCGATTGTTGAAGTGAAAAAGGCCGTATAGGCTTTGAAAAACGATAGGGCGATATGATTCTTTTGCTCTTTTTGTTTTCTCTTAAGTTATCGATAATTGGACAAGGCAAAATATGATTACTCTGCCTTCTTTAAACGAGCTTCCATCAAAGTGGAATGAAATCCGAGAGCAGTTGGAAACTGACTTTCCCGCTACTCTCGAAACCTTGCTGCACAAGCGTCTTACTGAACACGAAGCCAAGCAGTTTGAGCAGGATTTTATTGATTGTATCGGTTGTACGCCTGAGGAATATGTCCGTATCCGCCAAGCTATCCGATTGTTGGAAACGCGTTATCCAGATAGTCCGAATGAGCTGACTGTTGCCGCGCTTGCCACGCCCTTGGGCGAGATGTTGGCGGTGTTCGGCGGCAAGGGTTTGTGTCTGCTGGAATTTGTCGGGCAAAAACATATGGAACAGGAAATCATGGCTGTCCAAAAAGCTTTGCGCGGGCAGTTTAT
>NZ_JBQCWZ010000686.1:0-735 GCF_051956895.1 Neisseria sp. P0021.S006 | reverse complement strand
ATTTGGAATGTATCGAAAGAAAAAGTTTTTCGCTCAGATAGTTGAGATAAAACAGGCCGTCTGAAAAGTTTCAGACGGCCTGTTTAAGTTTATAAAAAAGCGCAAACCTTTTTATATCAAAAGTTTGCGCTTTAAATCTGGTGGAGGCGGGGGGAATCGTACTTTGAGATTAACTCATTGATTTAAATATAATCATGTTCTTGTTTACGGTAAAAGTTACCCCAAAAGTTACCCCAAAACTTTAAGGTAGGGGCATTTTTTTGGCACTATTTACCCCTTGTCAGATTGCCAGTTTAAGCTGTTTGGGTGGCAGGGGCAAAAATATTTTGCGGCATTTCTGCCAAGCTGTAAACATGGTTGAATTGTAACACTGGAAATTATCCGCGCTTGTGGGGTGTTCTCTGCTTTCTTCTTCCAGTCGTCCGATATTGTCTCTCGGGCGGCTTTTGTTTGTATCGGCTCTGTCAGTCATGCGCCCAAACAAAAAAAGCGTATATATACAAAAAAACGCAAAAATCGTTTGTTACCTTGTTACCAATGGCTGAAAGCCTTGCCAGTCATGGCTTACATGGTAACAAAACACATATTTTAACCTTGTTACCATTTGTTACCGCTCCTATTTTTTAAGCGTAACCATTTGAATATAAAAGGGTAACAAGTGGTAACAAATCGGTAACAAGTAAATTTATGTTCATTTGTTACCGTTTTTTCTGTGTTTTTATATTTATATTCATA
>NZ_JBQCWZ010000685.1:0-736 GCF_051956895.1 Neisseria sp. P0021.S006 | reverse complement strand
CATCAAAGTGAACCACTTCGATACCGAATTTTTCTGCCACGGCATCGCCTAAGGCGCGGACGCCGTAACGTTCTGTCGCGTGGTGGCCGGCGCTGATAAATGCCACACCCGTTTCGTTGGCAAGATGATATTGCGCTTCGGAAATCTCACCGGTCAGATACGCATCGACACCTTCGTCTACGGCCGTCTGAAAAAATCCCTGCGCACCGCCGCTGCACCAGGCAATACGTTTGATTTCACGTTCAAGATCGCCGATAACAGTCGGCTTGCGGCCGAATACCGCCTCAATGCGTTCAGACAATTGCGCCAGCGTTTGCGTGGTTTTCAGACAGCCTGTATTCAACAGGTTTTGCTCGCCGAATTGTTTTTCGAGCACCCAATCGAGTTTCTCGGCCAACTGTGCGTTATTGCCTAGTTGCGGGTGCGCGTCCAGCGGCAGGTGGTAGCCCGCCATATTGATTTGGTGTTGCAGCAAGGTTTCAATGCGTGCTTTTTTCCAACCGGTAATCGTGACAGGCTCGCTTTTCCAAAACATACCGTGGTGAACCAAAAGCAGATCCGCCCCCTGCTCTACGGCAAAATCGATTGCCGCTTTGCTGGCGGTAACCGAAGTGGCGATTTTGGCAATTTCTTCTTTGCCTTCGACCTGCAAACCGTGGGCGCATAGTCCTTAAACAGCCCGACCTGCAATGTCTCATCGCACCAAGCCAGAATTTCGCGGCGTAAAGCCATATTC
>NZ_JBQCWZ010000684.1:0-740 GCF_051956895.1 Neisseria sp. P0021.S006 | reverse complement strand
TACAAAGGCCGTCTGAAAACGTGGCTTTAACCAAGTTAAAGCTATTTTCAGACGGCCTGTTAATTTTCGGATGCTTTATTTATGCACCTTCCCTATATTTCCATTCTCGGCTTAGGCTATCTCGGCCTGCCGCTGGCGCAAAAATGTTATGAACAAGGCAGTCAGGTAGCCGCCGTCAAACGCAACCTGACCTCTGACGACATCAATCTGCCGATTGAACTCGACATCATCGATTTGAATCAAGACGATATTTTTCACAGTTCGGCCTTGTGGCAAAACCATATCAACAAGCCGACATGGTTTTGCCTGCTTCCGCCTTCGTCATTAAACCATTACGCCGATACCCTGAAAAAATGGATTCAACTTGCCGAGCAATCTAAGGTACAACACATCATCTTTACCAGCAGCACCAGCGTGTATGGCGACCAAGCACGCATATGCGATGAAACTACACCTCCCGATCCGCAAACCGAATCCGCCCGTCAAATCCTCACAATCGAGCAAGCCTTGCTGAAAAGCGCCGTCCCCCATATCGACATACTGCGACTGGGCGGACTTTATTCTGCCGAACGTCATCCCGTTACCAAGCTGGTTCAAAAAACACGCATCCAAGGTGGCAATCGACCCATCAATATTCTTCATAAAGACTTGGCCGTCCAAGTCCTTTTTCAGACGGCCTGCCAAGCTGACGGCAAACGTATCCGCAATATTGTCGAACCCCGCCACCCAAGCCGAGCCGA
>NZ_JBQCWZ010000683.1:0-741 GCF_051956895.1 Neisseria sp. P0021.S006 | reverse complement strand
GTAGAGTATTATCTGCAAAAGCACGGGTTGAACCATGCTCCCTGCCGCCTGGATGCGGTACTGATTGAAGGCGACGGCCAACCCGAATGGATTCAAAATATTACAGGTTAACCTCATGATAACATTACAAGAACGCGTTTCCGCACATTTTGCCGAGAGCATCCGCGCCAAGCAGGAAGCCGAAAAAGTACTGGTCGAGCCGACCGCACAGGCTGCCGAGCTGATGCTGCAATGCCTGATGAACGACGGCAAAATCCTGGCCTGCGGCAACGGCGGTTCGGCTGCCGACGCACAACACTTCGCCGCAGAAATGACCGGCCGTTTTGAAAAAGAACGCATGGAATTGGCCGCTGTCGCGCTGACGACAGACACTTCCGCCCTGACTGCCATCGGCAACGACTACGGTTTCGACCACGTATTCAGCAAACAAGTGCGCGCACTCGGACGTGCCGGCGACGTATTGGTCGGCATCTCCACCTCCGGCAACTCCGCAAACGTCATTGAAGCCATCAAAGTGGCACACGAACGCGACATGCACGTCATCGCCATGACCGGCCGCGACGGCGGAAAAATCGCCGCCATGCTCAAAGATACCGACGTTTTGCTCAACGTCCCTTATCCGCGTACTGCCCGCATTCAAGAAAACCATATTTTGCTGATTCACGCCATGTGCGACTGCATCGACTCCGTCCTGCTTGAAGGCATGTAACCCTTTCTTTTCAGACGGCCCATCCCTTAAAG
>NZ_JBQCWZ010000682.1:0-741 GCF_051956895.1 Neisseria sp. P0021.S006 | reverse complement strand
TTATTCAAGCGGCCGTCTGAAAAATCATGCCGTGCGGTGTTTCTTGCGGCGCAGCCATTTTGCCAAAATGCCGCCCTCCCAACCGAACACGACGGAAATCAGGTAAAGCGTGCCGCAGCATAAAATAATCGCCGGGCCGGACGGAATTTCGATATGGTAGGAAAACAACAGTCCTGCCAAGCCGCAAAGCAAAGCCAATGCGACAGACAAAATCATCAGCCAACCCATGCTTTTCGCCCACAGTCTGGCGGTAATCGCCGGCAACATCATCAAACCGACCGACATCAGCGTACCCAATGCCTGAAAACCGGCAACCAGATTCATCACGACCAACACTAAAAACAACACATGCCAAAAGCCGCCCTTACCACCGACAGCTTTGAGGAACAAAGGGTCTATGCTTTCCAACACCAGCGGACGGAACATGACCGCCATCAGCAAAATAGTGACGCTCGCAGAAACAGCAATCAGCTGCAAAGCCGGAATATCGACCGCCAACACCGAGCCAAACAACAAATGCAGCAAATCGACGCTGCTGCCGTTTTTGCTGACCAAAACCACGCCGATGGCGAGGCTGCTCAAATAAAATGCGGCAAAGTTCGCGTCTTCTTTCAATGAAGTAAACCGGCTGACCAAACCTGCCAGTAAAGCCATCAGCAAACCGGCTGCAAAACCGCCGACGCTCATTGCAGGCAAACTCAAGCCGGCAAACATATAGCCAATGGCCGCACCGGGCAAAAC
>NZ_JBQCWZ010000681.1:0-742 GCF_051956895.1 Neisseria sp. P0021.S006 | reverse complement strand
TGCCTGACATGTGGCTGGATCAAGACCACCAAGACCGCCACGCCCCCACCATCAGCCAAGAAAGAAATACCATGTCCCACATCTCCACCATCCCAGAAATCCTAGCAGACATCAAAGCCGGCAAAATGGTCATCATCACCGATGCCGAAGACCGCGAAAACGAAGGCGACTTGCTGATGGCCGCCCAATTCGTTACCCCCGAAGCCATCAACTTCATGATTAAACACGCACGCGGCCTGGTCTGCCTGCCGATGGACGGCGAAATGGTCGAAAAACTCGGCCTGCCCATGATGACCCAGAAAAACGGCGCGCAATACGGTACCAACTTTACCGTCTCCATCGAAGCCGCCCACGGCATTACCACCGGCATCTCCGCCGCCGATCGCGCCCTGACCATTCAAACCGCCGTTTCCCCATCCGCCAAACCAGAAGACATCGTCCAACCCGGCCACATCTTCCCATTGCGTGCCCAAAAAGGCGGCGTACTCGTCCGCGCAGGACACACAGAAGCCGGCGTTGATCTGGCACAAATGAACGGCCTGATTCCCGCCGCCGTCATCTGCGAAATCATCAACGACGACGGCACCATGGCGCGCATGCCCGAACTGATGAAATTCGCCGAAGAACACAACCTCAAAATCGGCACCATTACCGACCTCATCGAATACCGCAGCCGCACCGAAAGCCTGCTCGAAGACATGGGCAACGCACCCGTACAAACCCCGTGGGGCGAGTTCCAACA
>NZ_JBQCWZ010000680.1:0-742 GCF_051956895.1 Neisseria sp. P0021.S006 | reverse complement strand
GGGCAGATACAGGTCTTCCAGCGCGGTTTTGTTGTCGGCAGCTTCGATTTGCGCCCTGAGGTCGTCTGAAAGCTTGCCTTGCTCTTCAATACTTTTTAAAACAACGGCTTTGCGATCTTCCAATTCGCGCAGATATTGCAGCCGCTCGGCAAGCTGGCGCAGCTGCGTATCGTCCAGCCCACCCGTGGCTTCTTTACGGTAACGCGCGATAAAGGGTACGGTCGCGCCGTCGTCCAAAAGCTCAATGGCGGCATTGATTTGCGCGGTAGTGGCGGAGAGTTCTTGGGAGAGAATTTGGGTAATGTTCATATATTCCTTCATATTCCATCTGAACGATTGATAGGACAGCACAACGTAAGATAATTTTTGGGAAGACAAAGGATAATACTGATACACTTCATTCAAAACAAGATAACATATGCTGTATAAGGAAAACCAATGACTATTCTTATCACCGGCGGTACCGGCTTTATCGGTTCCCATACCGTTGTTTCCCTGCTGAAATCAGGCTTTAATGCTGTGATTTTGGACAATTTGTGCAATTCGTCTGCCAATATCCTCCCGCGCTTGGAAAAGATTACCGGCAAGTCTGTGCCTTTTTATCAAGGGGATATCCGTGATCGTGAAGTGTTGCGTCAAATCTTTGCAGAACACGATATTGATGCCGTCATCCATTTTGCCGGCTTGAAGGCCGTCGGTGAAAGCGTGGCCGAACCAATGAAATACTACGACAACAATGTGT
>NZ_JBQCWZ010000679.1:0-742 GCF_051956895.1 Neisseria sp. P0021.S006 | reverse complement strand
GTATGTAAATTAGTGTAATCAGTCAAGCAGATTTAAACGCTTTATCCGCTTTCAGACGGCCTCTTGATTCAGGTCAAACAGAAGCCTGCATATCAGGTTGTTCAAACTGCCGTTCCAAGGCATCGGCCAATGCCGTCCTGCGTTTTTGGTGGCATCCCACAGCCTGACACAATTCCTCTGCATTTCCCCAAAACACAAAACGTTCACGCGCGCGGGTAATGGCCGTGTAAAGCAAAGCCTTATCCAATCCTCGGGCTTCCTCTTCGCCCTCCGTCGTTGCAGGCACTGACGGGGGCAACAGCCATACTTCCCGATATTCCGAACCTTGGCTCTTGTGCACCGTCATGGCAAAAGCCGATTCAAAATCGGGCAAACGGCTGATGGTAATTTTTTTGAATCCATCTTTCTCAGGAAAATAGGCAGACAAGCCATTCAACGATTCTTCATCTTTCATAATCAGCCCGATGTCGCCGTTAAACACTTCCAGCATGTAATCATTGTGGGTAATCATGATGATCTGTCCGGCAAACCAAGGCGTTTCGCCCGAAACCTTGCCTTGCCGTTGCAAATATTCTTGATAAGCCTGATTCAAATCATCCGCATCCTGCCGCCAAGCCGCCAATACCACCACATCGGCAGCATGACCATAGGCGAGTGCAACATTATTCTCTGCCACGGCCTGCCAATAATCCTGTTGCTTTTGATACAGCAAAGCAACCTGCTCTTTCAGACGGCCTGATTT
>NZ_JBQCWZ010000678.1:0-743 GCF_051956895.1 Neisseria sp. P0021.S006 | reverse complement strand
GCCCATGCTGCGGATTGTGCCGAATGGGGCAAGGGTATTCATGCGGCTGGCAAGTTTGCCCGAACGCAGGTATTTGATTTCCACGCCGGCAATGGATTCGTTGAGTTTTTTGTTTTCCGAACGCAGCGGCAGCGGCGTGCCGTTGAGGAATGCGCCTTTGCCGCGTTCGGCGTAGAAACATTCTCCACTGACCGGATTGTAAATTACGCCCAATTCGGCGTGGCCGTTTTTAACCAGCGCGACGGATACGGCAAAATGCGGCAAACCGTTGACGAAGTTGTTTGTGCCGTCGATAGGGTCGACAATCCACAGGCCGTCTGAATGTTCGTTCCACAAACGGGTTTGCTCCTGAACGCTCATCTCCTCGCCCAACATCGGACAATCCTCCAATAAGGGCAGGGCGGCGGCAAAAGCGGTTTGTGCGGCCAAATCTGCTTCACTCAAAACCGAGCCGTCTTCTTTACGTCGTGACGGCGTGTTCAGAAAACGCGGCATGACTTCGGTTTGGGCGATGTGACGGACGACTTTCTGTAAACGGTATAGCACAGCGTATCCTTGTTTTTTGCAGTTTTGCGTGACAGTGGATTAAAATTCGGGAAGTTTTCAAATTATAGTGGATGAAATCGAAATCAGGCAGGCAAGAGTATGTCGCCGTGTTTCAACTTCGTTCACGAAAGTTCAAATTATATACATGAATAAAGCAGGAAACCATGCACCGATTTTATGTTGATTTTGCCTTAAGC
>NZ_JBQCWZ010000677.1:0-745 GCF_051956895.1 Neisseria sp. P0021.S006 | reverse complement strand
AAACCTGTCATCATCAAAAATATCGAGATCGGCAAAGGCCTGCCTAAAATTGCCGTACCGCTGGTGGCCGCCAATACGCAGGAATTGGAGCAGGCTTTGCGCGTATTGAAAGAGACGGCTTTTGACATTATTGAATTTCGTGCAGATTTTTTTCAAGCTGCGCTTGATGCCGATTTTATTGCCGAACAATTAGGCATCACTCGACAGGCTTTTCCTGACAAGCCTTTACTGTTTACGTTTAGAAGGGCGCAAGAGGGCGGCAATACGCCTTGTTCTGACGAGTATTATTTTGAATTATTGGAAAAAATCATCCGTTCCAAACAAGCCGATATTATCGACATCGAGCTTTTTGCCGAGGAAAGCAGCGTAAAACAAACCATTGCTTTGGCGCATGAGTATCAAACTGCCGCCTTGCTTTGTAATCACGATTTCCAAGCCACGCCGTCTTTGGCAGACATTACAGGCCGTCTGAAAACAATGGCAGAGTGGGGCGCGGATATCTGCAAAATTGCCGTTATGCCGCAATCGCCGCAAGATGTATTGACCTTATTACAGGCAACATATGATGTTTCACAAATTATCGACCGCCCAATTATTACTATGTCCATGGGTAAAACCGGAGCCGTCAGCCGCTTGGCCGGCTCGGCTTTCGGCTCTGCGATTACCTTTGGTGCGGCACAAAAAACGTCGGCCCCCGGCCAAATTGATGCCAAGGAATTGAGGAAAATCTTGGCAATTTTGGGAT
>NZ_JBQCWZ010000676.1:0-745 GCF_051956895.1 Neisseria sp. P0021.S006 | reverse complement strand
GTAAAGTCCCAGAAGGCCGTTATTTCGCAATGGGCGACAACCGCGACAACAGCGCCGATTCCCGTTACTGGGGATTTGTCGATGATAAACTGATTGTCGGTAAAGCCTTCTTTGTTTGGATGAACTTTGGCGAACTCAGCCGTATCGGTACCAGTATCCAATAAGCAATAAACAGATTAAAAGGCCGTCTGAAATTTTTCAGACGGCCTTTTTTGTATCTATTTTTTGTCTTTTAACGAACCCAAATAAATTGCCAATAAAGTCAAAGTGGCGCCACACCATTGGACGGCGTTAATCGGTTTATTCAGCCAGAAATAATCGATTAACATGGCGGCGACTGGTTCGGAGAGAAGCAAGAGGCCGGTCAGCGATAAGGATAAAAGCGGGATGGCGTAAGCAATCAATGCCCAAGCGAAGCATTGCATAACGATGCCGTAGATGGAGACTAGAATCACATCGTTTAAAGTTTTGGGGTAGAGATGGGCGGCATCGAATAGTAGAGATGGGATGACCAGCGCCATTGCACCGCCGAAGCTTAAAATCATCATGAGCGGAAACAAACCGACTTTTTCCTGCTCATGGGTTTTGCGTACGAAAACCATAGACAGGGTCAGCATGGCACCGGATACTACGCCGCTGACAAATCCCCATGCGGCATTGTCGTTATGACCGAACTCCGGGCTGCCGATCAAGGCTACGCCTATGGTGGCCAATATCAAACTTAAAATTTGTAGGGTATTTAGGC
>NZ_JBQCWZ010000675.1:0-745 GCF_051956895.1 Neisseria sp. P0021.S006 | reverse complement strand
CTGTATCTCCACCAACCACGTTGCGTGGTTGCGCCATACTCTACTTGCAGGTGGCACAAAATTTAAAACCGACGTGTAGTGTATGTGCGGTACGCACGCACGCGTTCTTTTCCGTTCAAACCATTATTTCAAACTTTCAGAAGACCTCAAATGTCGTCTGAAAACTTTTAGAATAAAGGCCGTCTGAAATCCAGTTTTCAGACGGCCTGATTTTTTCTTAATTCAAAGTGTTAGCAGTCAAACTCTGCAATTACCGGTGTGTGGTCGCTGGGGCGTTCTTGGGCACGGGTTTCTAGGTCGACAGTGACGTCGGTAAGGGTGGCGGCGAGTTCGGGGCTGCTGAGAATGTGGTCGATGCGCAGGCCGAGTTTGCGTTGGAACATGGCGCCGCGGTAGTCGAACCATGTGTAGAACGCGCCTTCGGGGTGGATTTTGCGCAGGCTGTCGGTCAGGCCGAGGTCGAGTAGGTTTTTAAACCATTGTCTTTCGATGGAGGAGCAATGGATTTTTTCGTGCCATTTTTCGGGGTCGTAGCAGTCGGCATCGGCCGGGGCGATGTTGAAGTCGCCGAGCAGGACGAGTTTGGGGTGTGCGGCCATTTCTGCGCGGACGAACTCGGTCAATGCGGCAAACCATTGTTCTTTGTATTGGAATTTTGGGCTGCCCAGGGCTTCGCCGTTGACGCAATAGACGTTGATGACGCGTACGCCGTTGATGGTGGCGGCGATGACGCGGCGTTGCGGGT
>NZ_JBQCWZ010000674.1:0-746 GCF_051956895.1 Neisseria sp. P0021.S006 | reverse complement strand
GTGCCGAGCTGCGCCGCCGCAATTATTTTTCAGACGGCCTGAAAGAGCCGAATCTGGGCGACCTTTTGGATTTGGTCGCACTCGGTACCGTCGCCGACGTCGTCACTCTAGACCACAACAACCGTATCCTCGTGTCTCAAGGGTTGAAACGGATGCGTTTGGGCAAAATGCGCCCCGGCATCCGCGCCTTGTTTGACGTGGCGCGACGAGATTGGCGCAAGGCTCAGCCGTTTGATATGGGCTTTGCGTTGGGACCGCGCATCAACGCGGCCGGACGGCTGGACGATATGTCGGTCGGCATTGCCTGTCTGTTGGCGCGAGATGACACCGAGGCGCAGGAACTGGCGGCTCAGTTAAACAACCTCAATATCGAGCGCCGCGAAATCGAGCAGTCTATGCTGCAAGACGCGCTGAATGCTTTTCCTGAAACCCTGCCTTCAGGTCAGACGACGTTGGTGGCGTATCGCGACGACTTCCATCAAGGCGTGGTCGGCATTGTTGCCAGCCGCCTCAAAGACCGTTTTTATCGTCCGACCATCGTATTTGCGCCTGCCGACAACGGCGAAGTGCGCGGTTCGGGACGCTCCATTCCCAATTTGCACCTGCGCGATGCTTTGGACTTGGTATCCAAACGCCATCCCGATTTGATTTTGAAATTCGGCGGACACGCAATGGCGGCGGGTTTGAGCATACTCGAACACAATATTCCTGCGTTTCAGACGGCCTTTGAAGAAGCCGTACGCGAG
>NZ_JBQCWZ010000673.1:0-747 GCF_051956895.1 Neisseria sp. P0021.S006 | reverse complement strand
TATAATGGCCGTCTGAATTTTTTGATAAAGCAAAAACATGGCAAACCAACGACTCATCTATGGCTTTCACGCCGTCAATGCCCGTTTGTGGCAAAACCCGAAATCGATTACCGAACTCTATATCCAAGAGGGCAAATCCGATGCGCGCACCCGCGATGTATTGGATAAGGCGGCCTCTGAAAACGTACGCGTGCATTTTGCTGATGCCGACCGCCTGAATGCCATCAGCAAAGGGGCGCGTCATCAGGGCGTGGTCGGGTTTATCGATGCCTCCAAAAACCATGTTCACTTGGAAGATGTGTTGGAAAACCTGAGCGAACCGCCGTTTTTGCTGGTATTGGACGGCATTACCGACCCGCACAACCTCGGCGCGTGTCTGCGTACTGCCGATGCGATGGGCGTGCATGCCGTGATTGCGCCCAAAGACAAAAGCGCCGGCCTGAATGCGACCGTCAGCAAAGTTGCCTGTGGTGCGGCGGAAACTGTGCCGTATATTACCGTAACCAATCTTGCCCGTACTTTGCGTGAATTGAAAGAGTACGGCATTTGGATTGTCGGCACGGACATGGGCGGCGACTCCGACCTTTACCACTGCGACTTGCCCGACAGCGTGGCCTGGGTAATGGGCAACGAAGGCGAAGGCATGCGCCGCCTGACGCGCGAACATTGCGATATGCTGGTATCGATTCCGATGTTTGGCACGGTAGAAAGCATGAACGTTTCCGTCAGCGCAGGCATGGTATTGAG
>NZ_JBQCWZ010000672.1:0-748 GCF_051956895.1 Neisseria sp. P0021.S006 | reverse complement strand
GAAGCAGCCAGACTGAAAGCAGCCAAAGCCGCACCAAAAGCGGAAGGCAAACCTGCCGAAGCTAAAAAAGAAGAAGCCAAACCGGTTGAAGCTGTAGAAGCCAAGACCGAAGTAAAAGTTGAAGCTAAAGCAGACAACAAGCCGTCTGAAAAATCCGTTGAAGCTGAAAAACCAGCCGAAGCCAAGAAACCTGCCAAAGCCAAACAAGACAAAGGCGGCAAAGGCAAAGAAGCGAAAAAGGCAGCTAAACCTGCCGCTCCTGCCGTACCGCAACCTGTCGTCAGCGTGGAAGAACAGGCTCAACGCGATGAAGAAGCCCGTCGTGCCGCCGCCCTGCGTGCGCATCAAGAAGCCTTGTTGAAAGAAAAACAAGAGCGTCAAGCACGCCGTGAAGCCATAAAACAACAGGCCGAGAAAGACTCAAAACCTACTAAAGAAGCCAAATCAGGCGAACGCAGTAAACCTGCCGAGAAAGCTAAAGCAGCATCCGGCGAAGGCAAATCCGAACACAACGCGCGCAGTAAAAAAGAAGACCGTCGTGAGCGTGATGAAGACACTCAAGGCCGCAATGCTAAAGGCAAAGGCGGCAAAGGTGGTCGCGACCGCAACAATACACGCACTGGCGACGACGAGCGCGTACGCGGCGGCAAAAAAGGCAAAAAACTCAAACTTGAGCCAAACCAACACGCCTTCCAAGCGCCGACCGAACCTGTCGTACACGAAGTTTTAGTGCCTGAAACCATTACCG
>NZ_JBQCWZ010000671.1:0-749 GCF_051956895.1 Neisseria sp. P0021.S006 | reverse complement strand
TCTCTATACCATGGGATTTAAAATTAAAGACTATGCTTTAAAAAATGCGTCTGGCTCGACATTTTTAGAAATATCTAAAAATACATTATCGCAAATGGAATTTTTTGTGCCATCTCTCAAAGAACAAACCCAAATCGGTAATTTCTTCCGCCAATTAGACGAAACTATTGCCTTACAGTCGGCGGAAGTCGAAAAATTAAACCAACTCAAAAAAGGGCTGTTAGCGGCCATGTTGGTGTAGGGCGGGCGTTCCTGCCCATGATTGAGGCCGTCTGAAAAATTGTGGTAGCGCCCTTACGGAGAAAAAGAATGTTTAATAAAGAAGCTGATTTTGAAAACGCACTGATTGCCCTGCTGGCCACCAAAAGCTGGGAAAAGGAAGTGTTGCGCCACCCCGCCGAAGAAGATTTGATTGCCAACTGGCAGGCGCATTTGGATAAAACCAACCAACATATCGACAAGCTCGATGTGCCGTTGCTCCGCTCGGAAATGAACCAGATTCTGGAGCAGGTGCAGGCATTGAAAACGCCTTATGCGTTAAACGGCTTTATCAACGGCAAAACGGTGGCCATCAAGCGGGAAAATGAGGCAAGCCGTCATTTCGGCAAGGAAGTGTCGCTGGATATTTTCGACCGTGAGGAAATTTCTGCCGGCAAAAGCCGCTATCAAATTGCCCAGCAGCCCCAATTTACTCCCCGTTCGGATTTATACCCTAAGCAGCGCGGCGATTTGATGTTGTTAATTAATGG
>NZ_JBQCWZ010000670.1:0-750 GCF_051956895.1 Neisseria sp. P0021.S006 | reverse complement strand
GTCTATCTAAACATACTAATACTAAAGGCCGTCTGAAATTTCAGACGGCCTTTGCTTTTTTAAGTAATCCTTTTTTCAATGATTACGCCGCTTTACGGTGATAATGTCTGAGTGCGTGCTCTTTGCGACGACCGCTTGAGAAGGCGGATACGCGCTTCAGATAACCGATCACTCGAGTGCCGTAGTCAATATCGTGGCTGCCGCAAGCAGAACAGGCGTGCAGGGTGCGTTTGTCGATGTGGCCGCATTCGTTGCAGATGGTGATGCGCACGTTCACGCAGAAGTAGTTGCAGCCGGTTTGTGCGGCGATGTCCAGCAGCGAGCGGTAGCCGGATTCGGGCAGGGCTTCGTCGAGGTTTAGGTGCAGCGCGGAGCCGCCGTCGAGCCAGTCCACCAGTTCTTTACCGTGCAGCAGGAATTTGTCGAGCGCGTTGATTTCTTCGTCTTCGACGACGTAGAAATAGGAGTTGTAGCATTCGCGGCTGACTTGGTAGCCGTCGGCTTTGTCCCATTTGGCGTTTTTTACGCCGAGGTTTTCGGCGGGGACAAACTCGGTGTTGAACTTCACGCCGTAGTGTTTGCTGGCGGCTTGGTTGGCTTCGAATATGGTTTTCAGACGACCTTGGACAAAGTTAATGTAGTCGTCGTTGTAACCGACTTTGATGCCTTGCGATTCGGCGGCTTCCGCCATGCCGTTGATGCCGATGGTGAGGAACTGTTTGTCCAACGTAATGAAGCCTGCATCATAAA
>NZ_JBQCWZ010000669.1:0-750 GCF_051956895.1 Neisseria sp. P0021.S006 | reverse complement strand
CAAATCAAAGTTGATTTGGAGCAGGCAGCCGCTGATTTGGATGCCGTTCAGAAAGAATTGGATGCTTGGCTGCTGAGCATTCCGAACCTGCCGCACGAAAGTGTGCCTGTCGGTAAAGACGAAACTGAAAACGTTGAGGTCCGCAAAGTTGGCACGCCGCGAGAATTTGACTTTGAAATCAAAGACCATGTTGATTTGGGCGAGCCTTTGGGTTTGGATTTTGAAGGCGGTGCGAAACTTTCCGGCGCGCGCTTTACCGTGATGAAAGGCCAAATCGCCCGTCTGCATCGCGCTTTGGCTCAGTTCATGCTGGACACGCACACGCTGAAACACGGCTATACCGAGCATTACACGCCTTATATCGTGGATGACACCACTTTGCAGGGCACGGGCCAACTGCCTAAATTTGCAGAAGATTTGTTCCATGTTACCCGCGGCGGTGACGAGAGCAAGAAAACGCAATATCTGATTCCGACCGCCGAAGTAACGCTGACCAATACCGTTGCCGACAGCATCGTGGCCGGCAGCGATTTGCCGTTGAAATTGACTGCGCATTCCCCATGTTTTCGTTCCGAAGCGGGCGCATACGGCAAAGACGTGCGCGGTTTGATTCGCCAACACCAATTCGACAAAGTGGAAATGGTGCAAATCGTTCATCCGGAAAAATCATACGAAGCGCTGGAAGAAATGGTCGGTCATGCTGAAAATATTTTGAAAGCGTTGGAACTGCCATACCGCGTGATCACGTTG
>NZ_JBQCWZ010000668.1:0-751 GCF_051956895.1 Neisseria sp. P0021.S006 | reverse complement strand
GCCGCAACTTGAGTATCGTTAACGCGGCGCAGGTTGTAACCCGATTCCAAAGCAGCGGCAAACACTTGGTCTGCTTTCTCTTTGCTGCCGAAATCGACGGTAACGGTATCGAAGAAGACCTTGTGAACCACATTCAGGCCGTCTGAAACCAGCACATTGGCAAAGGTAGAAGCCAGCGCATGGATACGTTTGGCAATGCGTTTCACGCCTTCAGGACCGTGGTAAACGGCATACATACCAGCCAAGTTCGCCAGCAATGCTTGTGCCGTACAAATATTGGATGTCGCTTTTTCGCGGCGGATGTGTTGCTCGCGGGTAGACAACGCCATGCGCAAGGCAGGTTTGCCCGATGCATCTTTGGATACGCCGATAATGCGGCCAGGAGCGGAACGTTTGAACTCGTCTTTAAACGCGAAATAAGCAGCGTGCGGACCACCGAAGCCCATCGGCACACCGAAGCGTTGGGTATTGCCCAAGGCAATATCCGCACCCAACTCGGCAGGAGATTTCAGCAAAACCAAGCTCATGATATCAGCGGCAACGGCCACGATTGTGCCTTTTGCTTTCAGACGGCCGATAACGTCCTGCAAGTCTTGCACATCGCCGTCTTTACCAACGTATTGGAACAGCGCCCCGAAGTATTCGCCTTCATCCGCTTGGGCAAAATCGCCGACCACCAGTTCAAAGCCGAAATATTTGGAGCGGGTTTTCATCACATCCAAAGTTTGCGGATACACGCACGCATCCACAA
>NZ_JBQCWZ010000667.1:0-751 GCF_051956895.1 Neisseria sp. P0021.S006 | reverse complement strand
GATTGGCGAAAATGTGCCTTACCGCTACTCGCGCCTGAGCAACCCGACCCGTCAGGTATTGGAAGATACCGTTGCCGATTTGGAGCACGGTGCGGCCGGCTTTGCGTTTTCCAGCGGCATGGCGGGGATTGATGCCGTGTGGCGTACTTTCCTGCGCCCGGGCGATACCATTGTCGCCGTCGCAGATATTTACGGCGGCGCTTATGATTTATTGGTCGATGTTTATCAAAAATGGGGTGTGAACGTTGTTTTTGCCGATTTGGGCAATCCGGATAATTTGGATGAGCTGCTCAAAGCACACAATGTCAAACTGGTTTGGCTGGAAACGCCGTCCAATCCGCTTTTGCGCTTGGTAGACATCAAAGCGCTTGCCGCAAAAGCCAAAGCAGCCGGTGCGCTGGTCGGCATCGACAACACCTTTGCCACGCCGTATCTGCAACAGCCGTTGGATATGGGTTGCGATTTTGTGTTCCATTCCGCTACTAAATATTTGTGCGGCCATTCCGACGTATTGATGGGCATAGTCGTTGCCAAAACCAAAGAGCTGGCTCAGCCTTTGCACGACATGATGGTGCATACCGGTGCGATTGCAGGCCCGATGGACTGCTGGCTGGTGTTGCGCGGTATTAAAACGCTGGCTCTGCGCATGAACGCCCATTGCCAAAACGCACTCGAAATCGCACGCCGTTTGGAAGCTCATCCTGCCATTGAAAAAGTGTTCTATCCCGGCCTGCCGTCTCATGAACATTAC
>NZ_JBQCWZ010000666.1:0-751 GCF_051956895.1 Neisseria sp. P0021.S006 | reverse complement strand
GCGGATATGTTTCACACAAACAACAAAGTAAGCTACAATCCGATGAATAATCCACCCACACCATAAAATTAAAGGTTTCCGTATGTTAAAAGGCAGTCTGGTTGCCCTGATTACTCCGATGAATCAAGACGGCAGCATCAACTACGAACAACTTCATGACTTAATCGACTGGCACATTGAAAACGGCACCGACGGCATCGTCGCAGTCGGTACCACCGGCGAGTCAGCCACCCTGCCTGTCGAAGAACATTTGGCCGTTATTGAAGCCACTGTCAAACACGTCAACAAGCGCGTTCCCGTTATCGCCGGCACAGGCGCCAACAATACTGTCGAAGCCATCGCCCTTTCCAAAGCAGCCGAGCAAGCCGGTGCGGACTACACCTTATCTGTTGTTCCCTACTACAACAAACCTTCGCAAGAAGGCATTTACCAACATTTCAAAGCCATCGCCGAAGCCACTTCGATTCCGATGATTATTTATAATGTTCCCGGCCGTACCGTCGTGAGCATGAGCAACGACACTATTTTGCGTTTGGCCGAGATTCCGAATATCGTCGGTGTGAAAGAAGCCAGCGGCAATATCGGCAACAACATCGAATTGATCAACAGCGTTCCTGAAGGTTTTGCCGTGTTCTCCGGCGATGACCCTACCGGCCTGCCTTTCATGCTGTGTGGCGGTCATGGCGTGGTAACCGTCGCAGCCAACGTTGCACCGAAACTCTTTGCCGATATGTGTCGAGCCGCCCTTGAG
>NZ_JBQCWZ010000665.1:0-752 GCF_051956895.1 Neisseria sp. P0021.S006 | reverse complement strand
CTCCATGAGTTTAGTGCAGATATACTATTTCTTTGTTAAAGGCCGTCTGAAAGTTTTTTATTGCAAAAGATGGCAGTTTCCCTTTGAGAAATGCTGTCAAATACGTCTGATTAGCGTATCATGTCAGCAACCATTACCGAGAGCTTCGTTTTATGAAACCCGTTTTTTTGGACTTTGAACAACCCATCGCCGAATTAACCAATAAAATCGACGAGTTGCGATTCGTACAAGATGAATCTGCCGTCGATATTTCCGACGAGATTGCCAGACTGCAAAAGAAAAGCAACGAGTTGACCAAGTCAATTTTCAGCAAGCTGACTCCGGCTCAAATTTCACAAGTGTCTCGCCATCCGCAGCGTCCTTATACTTTGGACTACATCAACGGTATTTTTACCGATTTTGAAGAGTTGCACGGCGACCGCCATTATTCTGACGATCATGCCATTATCGGCGGTTTGGCACGTTTCAACGGTCAAAGCGTGATGGTTATCGGCCATCAAAAAGGCCGCGATACCAAAGAAAAAATCCGCCGCAATTTCGGTATGCCGCGTCCCGAAGGTTACCGTAAAGCGCTGCGCTTGATGCAGACTGCCGAGAAATTCAATATTCCGGTCATGACCTTTGTCGATACCCCGGGTGCGTATCCTGGCATTGGCGCGGAAGAACGCGGCCAGTCTGAAGCCATCGGCCGTAATTTATACGAACTGACCCGCCTGCATGTGCCGGTATTGTGCACCATTATTGGCGAAGGC
>NZ_JBQCWZ010000664.1:0-752 GCF_051956895.1 Neisseria sp. P0021.S006 | reverse complement strand
GCTATATTCTAGAAGGCGGCTTACAGGCATGGAAAGCTGTAGGGCTTCCTATTGTTGCCGACCGTGCCGCACCGGACATCATGCGGCAGGTGCAAACCATTGCGGGCAGTTTGATTCTGTTAGGCGTGCTGGCAGGTTGGTTGGTATCGCCTTGGTTTTATCTGATAGACGTGATGGTCGGCGCTGGCCTGTTGACGGCGGGGTTAACCGGATTCTGCGGCATGGCGCGCCTGCTGGCCAAAATGCCATGGAATCATTAAGCAAAGGCCGTCTGAAAGTTGCTGCTGAGGACATTATGACTGATAATTCGACCTCCTCATTTGCCGAAAAGCGTGAAAAATGACTATTGCCGACAATCAACCACCCTACGAAGAAGCCAGCGCTTTTCTCAAACTACTGGCCAATCCCAACCGCCTCGCCGTATTGTGCAAACTACATGAAAGGCCGCACAATGTAACTGAGTTGGCTGAATCATCCGGACTGCCGCAAGCGGCAATGTCCAGCCAATTAGCCCTACTACGTGAAGCCGGTTTGGTATCGTTTGAGGTGAACCATCGGGAACGGCAATATTACATTGCCGACCCGAGGGTAACCGAGATGATACAGTTGCTGTATTCCTTTTTCTGCGCAGAAAAATTTTGAAATGTTGCCGAGATAGGAAGGCCGTCTGAAAATTTTTCAGACGGCCTTTATTGTATTTATTTTCCGATGACCTTTTTATACTGCTTCTATATTTACACTTAAAGCCCGCG
>NZ_JBQCWZ010000663.1:0-753 GCF_051956895.1 Neisseria sp. P0021.S006 | reverse complement strand
CGTTGCAGGCGCCGCCTTGGGTACTTCTTCTACCACCCCCCACACCACCCCCCCACCCCACACCCCCACCACCAACCACACCAACCCAACCACCACCACCACCAACACACCAACACCCACCCACCCAACCCCCCCCCCACCAACCCAAAACACCCCCACACCCACCACCACACCCACCCCACCCCACACCAACGCACAAACACCACACAACACACACAAAACCAACCAAAACAACACGACCAAAACCACACCAACACCCCCAACCACCACCCCCACACCACCCACCCACCCCACCACCAAACCCAAAAACAACACAACCACAACCCCCACAAAAACCAACCAAACCACACCCAACAAACACAAAAACAAAAACCACACCAACAAAAAAACAAAACAAAACAACAACCCCCCCCACAACCACAACCAACCCCCAACCCCACAAAACCCAACCAACACACAAACAAAACCAAAAACACCCCAAACAACCAACCCTCCACCCACCCAACACAAAACACCAAACAACAAAAAAACACAAACCGAACCCACCCTACCCACCCAACCAAAACCCACACCACCCACCCCCCCCAAACAACACCACCACCCACAACACACAAAAACAAAAACAACCAAAACCCCAACAACAACACCACCACCAACACAGAACACACCGCCACAAACCCCCACCTACACAACACCCCCACAACACAAAACACCACACCACCCAAACACCAAACCACCCCCCACACACACCCA
>NZ_JBQCWZ010000662.1:0-753 GCF_051956895.1 Neisseria sp. P0021.S006 | reverse complement strand
ATTGCCCGAGTTGTCGGCATCGGCGCGGTCAAATACGCTGATTTGAGCAAAAACCGCACCAGCGATTATGTGTTCGACTGGGACGCCATGCTCTCGTTTGAAGGCAACACCGCTCCTTACCTGCAATACGCCTACACCCGCGTGCAAAGCGTATTCCGCAAAGCCGGCGAATGGGACGCAACCGCGCCAACCGTTTTGACCGAACCTTTGGAAAAACAACTGGCCGCCGAGCTGCTGAAATTCGAAGACGTGCTGCAAAGCGTGGCAGATACCGCGTATCCGCACTACCTCGCCGCCTACCTCTATCAAATCGCCACCTTGTTCAGCCGCTTCTACGAAGCCTGCCCGATTTTGAAATCAGAGGGCGCAACCCGCAACAGCCGCCTGCAACTGGCGAAGCTGACCGGCGATACGCTGAAACAAGGCTTGGAGTTGTTGGGCATTGATGTATTAGATGTGATGTAAGTTTTTGAATAAAAACGATGAAAGGCCGTCTGAAACTTTGCAGGTTGCAAGGTTTCAGACGGCCTTTTTATACTTTGAAAAATATTGTGATGCCGTTGTTTGAGTCTAAGCGTTTTTATATTTGCTCAGGTAATGCGTTCAGACGGCCTTATCTTTATTTCAAATTGCTTGCCAACAACCAAGCCTGTGCTTCGGTGGCGTCGCTGAAATATGTGGGATGTTGGTTGGTCAAAAGGCTGGAAAGGCGCGCGCCGAGTCTGATCCAGATGTCGTCGGTAATGACGGCAA
>NZ_JBQCWZ010000661.1:0-753 GCF_051956895.1 Neisseria sp. P0021.S006 | reverse complement strand
TGTATTCATCAAATGTCTATTTGCAAATGAGTGCATGGTGCCATAAACATGGTTATGAAGGCGCTGCAGCATTTTTACTTCGTCATGCCGATGAAGAATTGGAACATATGCAAAAGTTGTTTACTTATGTGAGCGAAACCAGTGGAATGCCTTTGTTAGGTAAAATTGACGCCCCTAAACACGATTACGCTTCATTAAAAGAAGTTTTTGAAACAACACTTGAACACGAAAAACTAGTGACATCTAAAATTAATGAGTTAGTTGAGAGTACTTTTGCAGAAAAGGATTACTCTACTTTTAACTTCTTACAATGGTATGTAGCTGAACAGCATGAAGAAGAAAAATTATTTAACAGTATTGTTGATAAATTCAAACTTCTTGGTGAAAGTGGTACAGCGCTCTACTACATTGATCGTGAATTAAAAACTTTATAAGAATAGGAGAAATAAAATGTTATCAAATAGCGTGATTAAACTATTAAATGATCAAATGAATTTAGAGTTTTATTCTTCTAACTTATATTTACAAATGAGCGCCTGGTGCGAACAACAAGGTTTCGAAGGAGCTGCAAAATTTTTATCAGAGCATGCGGCTGAGGAAATGCAGCATATGCGTAAACTCTTCACTTATTTAAATGAGACCGGCGCATTGGCTATCATCACACAAATTGATGAACCACCTCATCAATTTTCATCATTGAAACAAGTACTTGAATTAACTTATGAACATGAAAAGTTAATTACCTCTAAAATC
>NZ_JBQCWZ010000660.1:0-753 GCF_051956895.1 Neisseria sp. P0021.S006 | reverse complement strand
CGGCAACGGCAGGCATAATCGCGCGCACGTCTTCAAACCAATGTTTTTTATGCAGCAATATATTGGCGGCAGAGCCGATAACGACAGGCAATAGGGTAACGAGTAACATAAATTTGAACATACCCCAACCGTCCATTTCGACGGTTTGTCCGACCAAATAAGTCATCCACAGCGGCGTCATCACAGGAGCGAGGACGGTGGAAACCGTGGTCATACCGACTGAAAAGGCAACATCGCCTTTAGCCAAAAAACTCATGATATTGGACGAAACGCCGCCCGGGCAGGTGCCGACCAAAACCAGACCCAGCGTCAATCCGGGCGAAAGGTCAAAGGCTTTGGCAATGCCGATGGCAAGCAGGGGCATAATCGTGTATTGAGCGATTGCGCCGATGAAAATATCGAGCGGACGTTGCGCCAGAATTTGATAATCTTCTTTGCCCAAAGTCATGCCCATACCGAGCATGATAATGCCGAGTACAACGACTTGCGTATCGCCTTTTACCCACGAAAAAGTGGCAGGTTCAACAAAGGCGATGATGGAGGCAAGGACGATAATCAGGGCGGTGAAGCGGGTCATTTACCGACTGATAGCGGTCAGAAAGTTCATATTTTACTCCTTTGTATGTTTTTATCATGACAATAATTGCCATAATTTAACACATGCTAACTCTTTAGCGCAATTACAGTAACGAAACAGGAAATCCATCATCCAATAATGTTTAAAAACAAACCACACTAACTCCACCCAATATC
>NZ_JBQCWZ010000659.1:0-754 GCF_051956895.1 Neisseria sp. P0021.S006 | reverse complement strand
TTGCTATTGAGAGTTATTGAACCGGCAGAACTTCCAACGGATAAAGACATAGTAAGTTCTATGGTTGATTATTATAAGGATCATATTCGAACTGGAAACACTAAACAAAGTCAGTTAGATGAATATTCCAGATATGAATTTGGATTTTCTGGATTACGTTGCTCTATTTTGGGCTCATTTTATTTAGATTCTAAAAAGAATTTGAGATTTGGTGCTGATGTAGAAAATTTCTATGCTGCTCATAATTATTCAGTAATTAAACCATCAAATGAAATTTTAGGTTTAATTGCTAATTACAGAGAAAATAGCGTACCTGGAGGAAATGGTGATATTCGAATAGGTTCTATCCGTTATAGCTCAAGCCAAAGATTTAATAATGATATTGGAGATATTCCTGTTTATATACAAGCAAAAGATTTTGCAGGAAAACGCACTGCTTTATTTGGCATGACGCGTACTGGTAAATCTAATAGTATTAAAAAGATTATTCAGGCTAATGAACAGATGAGTAAATCAGCTCAATATCAGTTAGATAAACAGAATGAAAGTCCCGAAGATATTTTAAAGCAATTTGTAGGCGATGCACCTAAATATCCTATTGGACAGATTATTTTTGATATCAATGGTGAATATGCCAATGCCAACCTTCAAGATGAGGGAACGGCTATCTTTGATATATATCAAGCTAAAACCGATCGTTATTCCATTGTGGAAAAAGACGGTTTTAAGGTTATGAAGGTTAATTTTTATAATG
>NZ_JBQCWZ010000658.1:0-756 GCF_051956895.1 Neisseria sp. P0021.S006 | reverse complement strand
GGATTTAGTGCAGGCGATTTTATGTCGTTTTTGTCCAGCATGATCATGATGTTTGACCCCATCAAACGCATGACCGGCGTGATGCAATCCCTGCAACGCGGTTTGGCGGCAGCTGAAAGTGTCTTCACCTTTTTGGATCAACCTGAAGAAAGCAACGAAGGCAAACAGATTCTCAGCCCAAACCCTGGCGATATCGAATTTTGCAATGTTGTACACCGCTATCCTGAAGCCGAACGCAACAGCTTGAACCACATCAACCTGCTTGTACCGCAAGGCAAAGTGACTGCATTGGTCGGCGCATCAGGCTGCGGTAAAACTACCTTGGCCAATATGTTGCCGCGCTTCCTTAATCCGGATGAAGGCAAGGTTTTGATCGGCGGCGTCAACATCAATGAATATACGCTCGAAAGCCTGCGCAGCCGTATGGCATTTGTCGGCCAAAACGTTGTCCTGTTTAATGGTACGATTGCTGAAAACATTGCCTATGCTCAAGCTGACAAATTCAGTGAAGAAGAAATTATCAATGCTGCAAAAGCCGCAAATGCTTGGGAATTTATCCAAAAAATGCCACAAGGCCTGCACACTGAAGTTGGCGAAAACGGTTTAAAACTGTCCGGCGGCCAACGTCAACGCCTCGCCATTGCGCGTGCGCTTTTGAAAAATGCGCCGATTTTGATTTTGGACGAAGCCACCAGTGCATTGGATAATGAATCCGAACGTTTGGTACAAACTGCATTGGAAAACCTGATGCAAAAC
>NZ_JBQCWZ010000657.1:0-756 GCF_051956895.1 Neisseria sp. P0021.S006 | reverse complement strand
GAGTTAGGGGCAACGCCAAAGCTGAAGAGGGAAGGGAAAATCATAAAGCCGGCCAACACGGCAATCAAAGTGTTGGTAATCGCGGTAATTACGGCCGTCTGAACCAGATCTTCATTTTTATCCAGATAGCTGGATAATGTAATCATCACGCCGAAACCCAAGCTCAAGGCGAAGAACACTTGTCCTAAAACGAAGACGAACAGTTCGGCAGTAATTTTGCTGAAGTCAGGTTTCAGATAGAAGGTAATGCCTTCCATTGCGCCCGGTAGGGTAACGTTGCGCACAACCATGGCAATCAGGAATAAAAACAGCAAAGGCATCAGGTATTTTGCCGCTTTTTCAATACCGCCGATCACGCCTTTGACCAAGATCCATTGGTTCACAACCACAAATAGGAAGGTGTAGAAAGCAATTTCCCAAGGGCTGTTTTCGATGTGTTCGGTAAAGAAGCTTTTGGTGACTTCGCCGGAAACAGGGCTGGAAATGTCCAAATTACCGCCGATGATATTGACGATGTAGCTGATAACCCAGCCGCCGAGCACCATGTAATAGGCCATGATGCCGAATGCGCCGAGCAGGCCCATCCAACCGACCAATTTCCAAACTTTGGCAACGGGTTTGCCATTCATTGTGCCGCCAAACGCATCCAGCGCGTTCACGCCTTTGCGGCGACCGATGACATTTTCCACCAAAATCATTGGAATACCGATGACCAGCATGGCGATACAGAACAAAAACACATACGCGCCGCCGCCG
>NZ_JBQCWZ010000656.1:0-756 GCF_051956895.1 Neisseria sp. P0021.S006 | reverse complement strand
GGCCTCGGCCACCGCTTCCTCAAACACTTATCGCGCACCGGTCTGCTGCTGCACGTCGTCGATTTAGCGCCCTTCGACGAAACCGTCAACCCCGCCGAAGAAGCTCTTGCTATCATCAACGAGTTGCGCAAATACGATGAAGAACTCTACGGCAAACCGCGCTGGCTGGTGCTGAACAAACTCGATATGCTTGATGAAGAAGAAGCCCAAGCGCGTAGCGCCGCCTTCCTCGAAGCCATCGGCTGGGATTACCCCAAACCCGATGACCGCTTCCAATTCGACATGGAAACCCCGCGCCTCTTCCAAATCAGCGCACTAACCCACCAAGGCACGCAGGAATTGGTACACCAAATCAACCAATACCTAACCGAGAAAAAACGCATCGAAGCCGAAAAAGCAGAAGCGGAACAGGTAGTGGCAAAAGCCGAAATTGCCGAGCAGCAGCCTAAAACGGATACTGGCGTGTTTAAACCGGAGTAAAAAATTTCAGACGGCCTTTTTAATAAAATGGAGAGTCGCATGTCTTCCAACTCTTTCTCTTTACGAGAAAACGATGTTATTAAACGTTCAGAATTACATGACCAATACGGTGGCAATAGACAAAGTGGCATTGCTGCTTCGGCAAAAACGCCCAATATCTTCCTCTTTACTCACCCAGAAAAAGGCGAAGACCACTGCTATTATGATCGCTGGGATGAGAAGGGAACCACCCTGTTTTATTGTGGCGAAGGGCAACGTGGCGATCAGCGTATGATC
>NZ_JBQCWZ010000655.1:0-756 GCF_051956895.1 Neisseria sp. P0021.S006 | reverse complement strand
TTAACGGCAGCCAACTGTTTGCGACCAACCAAAACGTAGCCAACAACGCCGCCAATATCGCCAAAGGCATCAACTTCGGTGGTACCACCGGCAGCAACAACTACGCATTGGGTGACACCATCAATGTCAAAGGCGACAGCAACATCATCAGCGAAACCGTAGCCGGTGGCGCACAGCTGAAACTGGCCAAAGACATCACTGTTGACAGCGTCACCGCAGGCGACAGCAAACTGAATTCAGACGGCCTCACCATTACCGGTGGCCCGAGTGTGACCAAGTCAGGCATCAATGCCGCCGGCAACAAAGTGACCAACGTTGCCGCCGGTACCGATGACACCGACGCCGTCAACTACAGCCAGCTGAAACAGCAAAGCGCCGCCGCCCGTACCGAGGTTGCAGCCGGCACCAACATCAAAGATGTGGTGAAAACGACCGGCGCCAACGGCCAAGACATCTATACCGTCAACGCCAAAGGCACGACTGCGAGCGCAGGTTCGGACAAAGTGACCGTCACTGCTTCAGCAGAAGACGCGAACAACGTGACCGACTACAGCATCGACTTGGCGCAAGACACCAAAGACGACATCCAAAAAGGTGTAGATGCCAAAACCACCGTTGACACCAAAGGCCTGACCTTCAACGGCGACAGCGGCAGCACCAATATCGAAAAACTCGGCTCCACCGTGACCGTTGCCGGCGACGACAACATCACCACTGAAGCCCAAGACGATAAAGTGACCGTCAAGCTGAACAAAG
>NZ_JBQCWZ010000654.1:0-724 GCF_051956895.1 Neisseria sp. P0021.S006 | reverse complement strand
GTTTGGGCTTGGAAGCCGCCGATGTACAGCGTGCAGTCAAACAGAGTAAAGTTCCTTTCGCCGAAGCAACCAAAGGCATTCAGGCTTTGAAAGCAGAAGAGGGTGGACATCATCATGACCACGATCACGAAGGCCATCATCACGATCACGGCGAGTTTGATCCGCACGTTTGGACCGACCCCGTCCTGATGGGTACTTATGCGCAAAACGTTGCCAATGCTTTGATTCAAGCCGACCCTGAAGGCAAAACCTACTATCAGCAACGTTTGGGCAACTATCAAATGCAGCTAAAAAAACTGCACAGCGATGCGCAGGCTGCCTTTAATGCCGTACCTGCCGCCAAGCGAAAAGTCTTGACCGGACACGACGCGTTCTCTTACATGGGCAAACGCTACAATATTGAATTTATCGCCCCTCAAGGCGTGAGCAGCGAAGCCGAGCCGTCTGCCAAACAAGTGGCTTCTATTATCCGCCAAATCAAACGCGAGGGCATTAAAGCCGTCTTTACTGAAAACATCAAAGACACGCGCATGATTGACCGTATTGCCAAAGAAACCGGCGTTAATGTCAGCGGACGTTTGTATTCCGATGCATTGGGTGGTGCACCGGCCAATAGCTACATCGGCATGTACCGCTACAATGTCAAAGTTATGACCGATGCCATGAAAAAATAAAGCGGCTTAAAGATAAAGGCCGTCTGAAACCTGTCTGTTATACACCTCTA
>NZ_JBQCWZ010000653.1:0-758 GCF_051956895.1 Neisseria sp. P0021.S006 | reverse complement strand
CTTTGGAATCGGGTTACAACCTGCGCCGCGTTAACGATACTCAAGTTGCGGCTGCATTCCATGAAACGTCGGCATACGAAGATTTGGTCGATTTGTACCGCGCGTTTACCGGCAAAGATACGTTCACATTTGCCGATGACGTCAAAGGCCGTCTGAATGCAGAATTGCTGCGTCAGGACGACATTCTGCAACATCCTGTGTTCAACAGTTACCACACCGAACACGAAATGTTGCGCTACCTGAAAAAACTCGAAGACCGCGATTTGGCAATGAACCGCAGCATGATTTCATTGGGCAGCTGCACCATGAAACTCAACGCGACTGCGGAAATGTTGCCGATTACTTGGGCAGAGTTCACTGACATCCACCCTTACGCTCCCGAAGCGCAAACTGCCGGCTACCGCGAATTGCTCGCCGATATGGAAAACAGCCTGAAAGCCATCACCGGCTTTGACGCGATTTCCTTCCAGCCCAACTCCGGCGCGCAGGGCGAATACAGCGGCATGCTCTCCATCCGCCGCTATCAAGAAGCCAACGGCGAGGGACACCGCAACATCTGTCTGATTCCAAAATCAGCCCACGGCACCAACCCTGCGACTGCGGCCATGCTGGGTTTGAAAGTCGTCGTTGTCGATACCGACGAACACGGCAACGTCAACATCGACGATTTGAAAGCCAAAGCCGAGCAATACCGCGACGCTTTGTCCGCTATCATGATTACTTACCCGTCCACCCACGGCGTGTACGAAGAAGGCATC
>NZ_JBQCWZ010000652.1:0-761 GCF_051956895.1 Neisseria sp. P0021.S006 | reverse complement strand
GCTTCTGCTTCTTCCTGAACAGACTCTTCGCTCAGCGTACCTTTGGTAGAAGGCGTTTGACCCATCATGCGCGGATCGTATTCAACCGCCATGCGCAATGCGCGGCCGAAGGCTTTGAAAACAGTCTCGGCTTGATGATGTGCATTACGACCTCTAAAATTATCGATGTGCAAGGTCATCATGCTGTGATTCACAAGGCCGTGGAAAAATTCTTCAAACAAATCAACATCAAAACAGCCGATCAGGGCGCGGGTAAAGTCGATGTTGTACACCAAGCCAGGGCGGCCGGAAAGGTCGATGACTACACGGCTCAACGCTTCATCCAACGGAACATAGGCATGACCATAACGGGTAATGCCGGCTTTATTGCCAAGTGCTTGTTTCAAGGCCTGACCCAATACGATACCGATGTCTTCAACCGTGTGATGGTCGTCAATGTGCAAATCGCCTTTGCAGGTAATATCCAAGTCAATCAAACCATGACGCGCCACTTGAGCAAGCATGTGTTCAAGGAAAGGAACGCCGGTATCCAAGCGGTATTTGCCGGTACCGTCAAGGTTGAGGCTAACGGTAATTTGGGTTTCGCAGGTATTGCGGGTAACAGTAACAAAACGGCCTTCAGTTGAAACACCAGCTTCGGCTGTTTCGACAGTTTGTTTTTCCAAACGCGCCGCTTCAACTGCTGCTTTTTCTTGGTCTTTGCTGTGATCACGGTTCAGCCAGCCTTTGCGTTTGTGCATACCGGATTCCAACTTCGCAGC
>NZ_JBQCWZ010000651.1:0-762 GCF_051956895.1 Neisseria sp. P0021.S006 | reverse complement strand
GCACAAGTGTTTTACCAAAGTGAAACAGCAGCAGATGCAGCCATTAAAACCCAACTTGAGCAACAACACCGCTTTGAATATTTTGTGTGGATTTGGGTGCAACAGGGAGAATGTCGGCACATTTTGGACTTTGCCGAGATGGTACAGCAAACAGGCGAATGGCTGCTGATTCGCCCTAAGCAAATTCACCATTTTACAGGTGTGGCAGACTGGGACGGATGGGGAATGTCCTTTGCGCCACAAATACTGACCTCCAATATTTCGGACAAGTTGAGACAACTGCCATCCCAAGGCAAGGTGGCGCCGCAACACGTGCCTTTGCTCACCCAGATGATGCATACCCTCTCTGATTTACGCTATGCGGACGATTTGGCGCAATCGGCAAAAGCCGAGCTGGTACAGCAGCAACTCGGTGTATTTTTAACTTGGCTGTCGTCGGTGTATTCGCCGCAAAACGCCCTGCCCGACCTCCCAAAGCAGCGTTGGCAGGCATTTTGTGCGTTGCTGGAAACGCATTTTTCCACACAGCACCAACTGGCGTTTTACGCTGATGCGCTTTCATGTCACGAAAAAACACTGAACCAAACCTGCCGACAATATGCGGGGCTAACAGCAAAACAGTTCATTAATCAAAGAATTTTATTGGAAAGCAAGCGATTGTTGGCTTATACGAAAGTGTCCGTCAAAGAAATCGCGTGGCAACTCGGCTTTGAAGAGGCTACGCATTTCGGCAAATTTTTTAAGAAAGAAATGCAGAAAACA
>NZ_JBQCWZ010000650.1:0-762 GCF_051956895.1 Neisseria sp. P0021.S006 | reverse complement strand
ACTTTAACCAAGTCGCGGTCTGCGCCTTGCATCAGGCCGTCCATCATTTCAACCACATCCAGGCGAGAACCCAGAGTGCTGTAAACCGTACCCATTTCAAGACCGATAATACCGCCGCCGATAATCAGCAGTTTGCCCGGTACTTCTTTCAGAGCCAAAGCGCCGCTGGAATCGATGATGCGTGGATCTTCAGGGATGAAAGGCAGTTTGGTTACGCGGCTGCCTGCTGCGATGATACAGTTTTTGAAGGCAACGATTTTTTTCTCACCGGTAGGCGTAGCTTGTTCGTACACTTCGCTGGTCGTCAGCGAAACTTCCAAGTGGCGCGGATCTAAGAATTGGCCGTCACCTTGGATAATGTCTACTTTGCGGCCTTTCGCCATACCGGCCAAACCGGTAGTCAAGCGGGAAACCACGCCGTCTTTGTAGCCGCGCAGCATGTCGATATCGAGTTCAGGCTCAGGGTATTTGATACCGTTGGCAGCCAAGTGGCGTACTTCATCGATAACGGCAGCATTGTGCAACAGAGCTTTTGAAGGGATACAGCCGACGTTCAAGCAAACGCCGCCCAAAGTTTTGTAACGCTCGACGATGGCAACTTTCAAGCCTTCGTCAGCAGCGGCAAATGCAGCGGAATAACCGCCAGGGCCGCCACCCAATACGACCACATCGTATTCAGCATCGGCAGAACCGCCAAATTGTGCAGCTTGAGGAGCTGGAGCAGCAGCTTTAGGCGCTTCTTGTGCAGGAGCAGCTGGTGCT
>NZ_JBQCWZ010000649.1:0-762 GCF_051956895.1 Neisseria sp. P0021.S006 | reverse complement strand
AACGACGGCAAGGAATACACCTACGTTGCCCAATCCGAGCTTTTGGACGCACAAGGCAACAACGTTCTGAAAGGCATCAGCTTTACCGCTCTGCAAAAACAATACAGTTTGGAAGGCGACAAAGTTGAAGTCCGCTTGAGCGCACCTGAAACCAACGGCCTGAAAATCAACAAAGTTTATACTTTCACCAAAGGCAGCTACTTGGTTAACGTCCGCTTTGACATTACCAACAGCAACGGCCAACCTGTCAACCTGAGCGCAGACTACCGCATCGTCCGCGACCACAGCGAACCCGAAGGCCAAGGCTACTTCACCCGCTCTTACGTCGGCCCGGTGGTTTATACCCCTGAAGGCGGCTTCCAAAAAGTCAGCTTCTCTGATTTGGACGACGATGCCAAATCCGGCAAATCCGAAGCCGAATACATCCGCAAAACGCCGACCGGCTGGCTCGGCATGATTGAACACCATTTCATGTCCACTTGGATTTTGCAGCCTAAAGACGGCCAAAGCGTTTGCACCGCAGGCGACTGCCGTATCGACATCAAACGCCGCAACGACAACTTGTACAGCGCAAGCGTCAGCGTGCCTTTAGCCGCCATCCAAGCCGGTACAAAAGCCGAAACCGCTATCAACCTGTATGCCGGTCCGCAAACCACTTCCGTTATCGACAACATCGCCGACAAACTGCAACTGGCCAAAGACTATGGCAAAGTACACTGGTTCGCCTCCCCGCTCTTCTGGCTCTTGAACCGACTGCACAAC
>NZ_JBQCWZ010000648.1:0-763 GCF_051956895.1 Neisseria sp. P0021.S006 | reverse complement strand
ACACCGCCGAACGACATTCGGGCAGCCTGAAAAACGTATTTGACAAAGATAGAGTGCAAAGTGAACTGGATTTACAAAGAACCGTCAGCCAAGATTTTAGTAAAAATGTCCAACAAGCCAATACCGAGATTAACCAACATTTAGACAAACTCAAAGTAGACAAAGAAGCAGCCGAAACAGCAGCAGCCGAGGCATTAGCCAATGGCGATATGGAAACTGCCAAACGCAAAGCTCATGAAGCTCAAGATGCGGCAGCAAAAGCAGATAATTGGCAACAAGGCAAAGTCATTCTCAACATGTTAGCCTCAGGCTTAGCTGCGCCGACCCAAAGCGGAGCAGGCATCGCTGCGGCTACCGCATCGCCGGCCGTATCGTATGCGATTGGACAGCACTTTAAAGATTTAGCCGGTCAAAACGCGAATGGCAAACTAACCGCCAGTCAAGAAACCGCTCACGTTCTTGCTCACGCGGTATTAGGAGCAGCGGTTGCAGCAGCAGGGGACAATAACGCCCTAGCAGGAGCATTGAGTGCAGGTGGAGCGGAAGCAGCTGCGCCTTACATCAGCAAATGGTTATACGGCAAAGAAAAAGGAAGCGACTTAACGGTGGAAGAGAAAGAAACTGTAACAGCGATTACAAACTTATTGAGTACGGCAACGGGTGCGGCAGTGGGCAACAGTGCAACAGATGGAGTGCAAGGCAGCCTGAATGCGAATAGTGCGGTGGAGAATAATTATATTTCTTTCCCAAACAAAAATGACGC
>NZ_JBQCWZ010000647.1:0-763 GCF_051956895.1 Neisseria sp. P0021.S006 | reverse complement strand
TCGCTGCCTGTGCCTTGTACGGGCGTCGGATAAACGATAACGGGGATTTCGGGTGCGCGGCGGTTTAAGGTGGTCACGACATCGCGCAAAGCCGCCGCCGCCAGACTGGTTACGATGCCGATACATTGCGGACGGGCAGGTAAAGGTTTCTTGCGTTCCGCCGCAAACGCGCCTTCCGCCTGTAACTGCGCCTTCAATCGCTCATAGGCTTCGTAAAGCTGCCCCAAGCCTTTGAGCCGTACTTCGTTTACGGTAATCTGAAATTCGCCCCGCGCTTCGTAAATACTGATTTTCCCTGATACTTCGATATGGTCGCCTTCTTTCAAAGGCTTCGCCAAGCGCATGGCCGCACCCTTAAACATGGCGCAACGCACCTGCGCGCGGCTGTCTTTGAGCGAGAAATAATAATGTCCGCTGGCGGCACGGGTCAGGTTGGATACTTCACCGGCAATCCACAAGCCTGCAAGATGGTCTTCCAGCAAGGCTTTGGCGAGGGCGTTGAGTTCGGATACGGAAATGGAGGAGGGCGCGAAAAGTTCGGACATTGCGAAACAGGAAAAATTTAGGAAAGTTGAATTATAAGGGTTTTAGAGCGATTCGTTGTATTCGTTTTCATGAAACTTGCGCCCTTTGTTTTAATATTATCAAAGCTGCATGTTCAGACGGCCTTGTCTGGGCGGGCTTGTGTTATATTATCGTTTGATTTTCGCCTCAAAAGCCGTGCGTATGCCCAAACTCCACCAAATTATCGAACGCCATTGGC
>NZ_JBQCWZ010000646.1:0-765 GCF_051956895.1 Neisseria sp. P0021.S006 | reverse complement strand
GTTTATATAATCTTGTTTTGATGTGTGTTTGTGTTGTTTGAAGCTTATTTTCAGGCCGTCTGAAACTATTTATTCATCACAGACTGACGCCAGATGGTTTCCCCAACGACCTTGACGGGCCGAACCGTACCGGCCGGATGTTCGATGTATTGGAACAGCAAATCCGCCGCCATCGCACCCATGCGCAAATAGGGCAACTCAGTACTGGTCAACGGCGGAAACAGCGTTTCCGCAATCGCGCTGTGGTTATCATATCCAGCAACAGAGACTTGCTCGGGAACCCGCATGCCGCGCGTCCTCAAAATCCCGTACACGCGTACTGCCATTTCATCGTTACCGCAGCAAATTACCGTCGGCGGAAGCGGCAAAGACAACAGTTTCAAAATAGCCGAAATCAAAGATCCGCTGTCATTGCTGAAGTCAGGATAACCAGTTTGCACCAAATCAGGATCGAAGACAATATCCGCATCAGCCAAAGCACGGCGGTATCCGGCCAATCTCAATCTTGTCGCTTCCACGCCCGGCTGCAAAGTCACATAAGCAATCCGTTTGTGTCCGCTTTGGATAATCCGGCGCACCAAGCCATACTGCCCTGCTTCGTCGTCCGGCAAAACCGACGGCGTACCTGCCAAATCAAAACAGTTGACCAACACCATCGGGCAACGGTTGAGCACTTCCGGCAGCAATACTTCCTGATGGAAACCTGCCACATATAAAATCCCCTCGGCACGATGCTCCATAAAGGTACGGATCAGTGGCTCCATC
>NZ_JBQCWZ010000645.1:0-766 GCF_051956895.1 Neisseria sp. P0021.S006 | reverse complement strand
AACTTATTTATTGTGTTGATGGGAAAATTCCCATTCTTCAAAAGGCTGGCCGTTCGGAAGATAGCGCAAGCCGATTGTGTTTCTGTCTCGGGTCATTTCGAGTTTACCGTTGAGTTTGAGGCAGGATCTAGATGACAGGTAGGCAGAGCCGATGGTAGAGGCTTTAGACCTAGCCGTTGTTCAGACGGCCATCGGGTACTTTCTTAAACAGGCGATAGAAATTGTCGCTGGTGTTTTGTGCCAATGTTTCCAAGCTCTCGCCGCGCAGATTGGCTAAGAACTCGGCTGTATAGCGGACGTAGGACGGCTCGTTTTGTTTGCCGCGTTTGGGAACCGGCGCGAGGAAAGGCGCATCGGTTTCTACCAAGATTCTATCGGCAGGGACGTATTTGGCGGCTTCCTGTATCAGCGGTGCGTTTTTAAACGTCACAATGCCGGAGAAGGAGATATATAACCCTAAATCCAAAGCGGCTTTGGCAAAGGCGATGTCTTCAGAGAAGCAGTGAATCACGCCGGAGTTGGTGTGGCACTCTTTCAAAATCCGCAACGTGTCTTCGGCCGCATCGCGCGTATGGACGATAACGGGCAGGCCGCTTTCGTTGGCGGCTTGGATATGGTCGGCAAAGCGTTGATGTTGCCATGACAAATCGCCTTTGCACCAGTAATAGTCCAAACCGGTTTCGCCGATGCCGACGATTTTGGGATGTTTGGCCGCTTCTACCATTTCGGCAATGGTAAATTCTTCTGCTTCTTGGCTGTCGGGATG
>NZ_JBQCWZ010000644.1:0-766 GCF_051956895.1 Neisseria sp. P0021.S006 | reverse complement strand
GAAAGTATCTGTTTTCTTTTAGGTAAACTGATGTAAACTTGGCTTGAAACTTTGATTTCGTGTGAAGTTTGTAGCAAAATAACGCCTGAATTTCACATCACGCTATGCGGATAAATTTTAGTTTGGCGTTTGCCTTTTATTAATATATTCGTGTGGTGCTATTAATAGAACTTAACAAAACTCTCATCATTAGGAGATACATCAATGAAAGCTTATCTGGCTCTGATTTCCGCTGCCGTTATCGGCTTGGCTGCATGCTCTCAAGAAGCTGCAAAACCTGCTGAAGCCCCTGCTGCTTCCGAAGCTGCCCCTGCAGAAACTACTGCACCTGCTGATGCAGCTCCTGCTTCTGAAGCCGCTCCAGCCGACGCTGCCGCTGCTCCTGCTGCCGGCAACTGCGCGACTACTGTTGAAGCCAACGACGCTATGCAGTTCAACACTAAAGAAATCCAAGTAAGCAAAGCTTGTAAAGAATTCACCATCACCCTGAAACACACCGGTACCCAACCTAAAGCCAGCATGGGTCACAACATTGTAATCGGTAAAACTGAAGACATGGACGGTATTTTCAAAGATGGCGTTGGCGCAGCTGACACTGACTACGTTAAACCTGACGACGCACGCGTTGTTGCCCACACCAAACTGATCGGTGGCGGTGAAGAATCTTCTTTGACTCTGGATCCTGCCAAACTGGCTGACGGCGAATACAAATTCGCTTGTACCTTCCCAGGTCACGGCGCTTTGATGAACGGTAAAGTTACTTTGG
>NZ_JBQCWZ010000643.1:0-767 GCF_051956895.1 Neisseria sp. P0021.S006 | reverse complement strand
GCGGTATTCATACGCTGATGGTTGTACAACGAGCCGCAGAAATGAACCTCTCCCTCGCCGAACGCTATGCCGCCTTATTGCACGACTTAGGCAAGGCAAAAACACCGGCCGACATCCTGCCGAAACACTACGGACACGACGTCAACGGCGTCGAACCCGTCCGCGAAGTCAATCAACGCCTGCGCGCACCCAAACACTGCGCCGAGCTTGCCGAACTTGTCTGCCGTTGGCACATCATGCTCCATCAAGTCGGGCAGTTCAAAAGCAAAACCATTTTGAATGTTTTGAAAAAAACCGACGCATTCCGCCGCCCCGAACGTTTTCAGACGGCCTTAAACGTCTGCGTGGCCGACAAACAAGGCCGTCTGAATCTTGAAGATACCCCCTATCCGCAACGCGAACACTGGCTGGCCTTACTTGAAGCCGCCAACCAAGTAGATGCAGGCAAAATTGCAGCCGAGTGTCGCGCGCAAGGAAAAGCGCACCTTATCGCTGAACAAATTGATCATGCCCGCTTAGCGCAAATTACACCGCTGCAAAAAGCATATCAGGCAGACAAAGTAGGAGGATATTGATGACATCTTCGCGTTATAAAATCGAGTGTATGCCCGACGGCATTACCATATCTGCGCGTGTTGTACATGACTCGCAGGAAATCGGTTTTACCGCAGTATTTCTTATGTTTTCCTTTGCTCTTACATGCATCGCGCCGTTTTACCTTGAAGAACACTATTTCACTAATTTAGAAGCTATTCTCATCCCTTTAC
>NZ_JBQCWZ010000642.1:0-769 GCF_051956895.1 Neisseria sp. P0021.S006 | reverse complement strand
GTACGAACATACGGGGCAGGCAAAACGCGCGGAGAACCAATGCTCTTCGCCGCTGTCCATTTCCATCGCCAACGCGCGCTCGTTGCCGTGGCGTAGCGCGGTTTCAAAACTTTCTGCCAGCCGCTGCTTGATGTCCGCCTTCACTTTCACGCGGTCGATGACGACGTCGATGTTGTGTTTAATGTTTTTTTCCAGCTTCGGTACTTCGTCAAGCTGATAGACCTCGCCGTCCACGCGTACACGCGCAAAGCCTTGCGCCTGCAAGTCGGCAAAGAAATCGACAAACTCGCCCTTACGCTCACGCACCGCCGGCGCCAGAATCATCACGCGCGTGTCTTCCGGCAGCTTCAAGACGGCATCGACCATCTGAGATACGGTTTGGCTCGACAGCGGCAGCTTGTGTTCGGGGCAGTAGGGTGTGCCGACGCGTGCGTACAAAAGGCGCAAATAGTCGTGAATTTCCGTTACCGTGCCGACGGTGGAACGCGGGTTGTGGCTGGTGGATTTCTGCTCGATGGAAATTGCAGGCGACAAGCCTTCAATCAAATCGACATCGGGTTTGTCCATCATCTGTAAGAACTGACGGGCATAGGCGGAAAGGCTCTCAACATAACGGCGTTGGCCTTCGGCATATAAAGTATCAAACGCCAGCGACGATTTGCCGCTGCCTGACAATCCTGTTACCACCACGAGTTTGTGGCGCGGAATGTCCAAATCGACATTTTTTAAATTATGTGTACGCGCGCCGCGGATGCGGATGGTGTCATTA
>NZ_JBQCWZ010000641.1:0-771 GCF_051956895.1 Neisseria sp. P0021.S006 | reverse complement strand
CAACTGGCGTTCACCGGCATCCCATTCTTCGCGCCCGAACTGTTCCGCAGCGTCCGCATTAAAAACCCTCTGAAAATCAAGCAACTGCAAAAAGGTTTGCAACAGCTCGGCGAAGAAGGCGCGGTACAGGTCTTCAAACCGATGAGCGGCGCAGATTTGATTTTGGGCGCGGTCGGCGTGTTGCAGTTTGAAGTCGTTACCTCGCGGCTGGCCAACGAATACGGTGTGGAAGCCGTGTTCGATAGCGCATCCATCTGGTCGGCGCGCTGGGTATCGTGCGAAGACAAGAAAAAACTGGCGGAATTTGAAAAAGCCAATGCAGGCAATCTCGCCATCGACGCAGGCGGCAACCTCGCCTACCTCGCGCCTAACCGCGTCAACCTGAATCTGACGCAAGAACGCTGGCCGGACATCGTGTTCCACGAAACGCGCGAGCATTCGGTTAAACTGTAAAACGCAAAGGCCGTCTGAAACATTCAGACGGCCTTTTTTTCATTCGATATCAACCCAATAAATCCCAAGCAAACTTTCCGATGGTCAGGCACAGCAGCAACATAAATCCGTAACGCAGTAATTTAGTTCCGCCGCGTATTGCCAAGCGCGCGCCGACCACGCCGCCGCACAAATTCGCCACCGCCAACGGTATCGCCCATGCCCACACGACATGGCCTTGTGGGATAAAAAACGTCAGCGCGGCAAGATTAGTGGTCGAATTGATGACCTTTGCCGAAGCATTCGCCGCTAAAAAATCATAGTCGTAAAAGCGGACGA
>NZ_JBQCWZ010000640.1:0-774 GCF_051956895.1 Neisseria sp. P0021.S006 | reverse complement strand
GAAGAACGCGTCATGGACAGCAACGATCTTGAAAAAGAACGCGGCATTACCATTCTCGCTAAAAATACCGCCATCGAATACGAAGGCTACCACATCAACATCGTAGATACCCCGGGACACGCCGATTTTGGTGGCGAAGTGGAACGTGTATTGGGCATGGTTGACTGCGTCGTACTGTTGGTTGACGCACAAGAAGGCCCTATGCCGCAAACCCGTTTCGTGACCAAAAAAGCCTTGGCTTTGGGTCTGAAACCTATCGTTGTTATCAACAAAATCGACAAACCGTCTGCCCGTCCAAGCTGGGTTATCGACCAAACATTCGAATTGTTCGACAACCTGGGCGCAACCGACGAACAATTGGACTTCCCTATCGTCTATGCTTCCGGCCTGTCCGGCTTTGCCAAACTGGATGAGAACGACGAGAGCAGCGATATGCGTCCTCTGTTCGAGACCATTTTGAAACACACGCCTGCACCAAGCGGCAGCGCGGACGAAACGCTGCAACTCCAAATTTCCCAACTGGACTACGACAACTATACCGGCCGCCTCGGTATCGGCCGCATCCTGAACGGCCGCATCAAACCCGGCCAAGTTGTTGCCGTGATGAATCATGAAGAACAAGTTGCCCAAGGCCGCATCAACCAGCTGTTGGGCTTCCAAGGCTTGGAACGCGTACCTTTGGAAGAAGCTGAAGCCGGCGATATCGTGATTATTTCCGGTATCGAAGACATCGGTATCGGCGTAACCATTACCGACAAAGACAATCCTAAAGGC
>NZ_JBQCWZ010000639.1:0-774 GCF_051956895.1 Neisseria sp. P0021.S006 | reverse complement strand
CTTAAATATTACGCTTAAAGGCCGTCTGAAACCGTTCAGACGGCCTTTTGTGTAAAGGGTATTAAATTTGGGTACAATGTCGTTACATTAATTTTAAAACACAGAGAGAAAACATGTTGAAAAAATGGAATAAAAAATATTGGGCCGGCATGGGTGTGATTTTGGCGTTGACCGGCTGTACTTCTGTAGCGGATATGGTTGGCTACGATACTGCGACTTTGAATGAAGATGCTGCCAAAAGTTACTCACAAGTCATTCAAAACGCGCGTGGTCAAAAAGCTTTGGATGTTTCATCTCCAACTGCTCAACGCGTTCAACGCGTGTTTGCACGTCTGCGTCCTCATGCTGAGCGCGCCAACAAAACCGGCGTGCCTTTCAACTGGCAGATGAACGTTATCCGCAGTGATGAAATGAACGCATGGGCAATGCCGGGCGGTAAAATGGCCGTGTACACCGGCATAGTAGAAAAATTGAAGCTGACGGATGATGAAATTGCCGCCGTTGTCGGCCATGAAATGACCCATGCTTTGTTGGAACACAGTAAAAAAGCTTTGGGCGGACAAGTATTGACCGGCTTGGGCGGTTCGATTTTGGCCAGCTCAACCGGTGTGGATGGTGATTTGGTCGGCTTGGGTGCAGATTTGTTGGCAACCAAACCGTTCTCACGCCATCAGGAAAGCGAAGCGGATGCCGGCGGTGTACGTTTGATGGCTGAAGCAGGCTACAACCCTGAGGCTGCGGTAAGCGTGTGGGAAAAAATGAACAAAGTACAGG
>NZ_JBQCWZ010000638.1:0-775 GCF_051956895.1 Neisseria sp. P0021.S006 | reverse complement strand
ACCCCATCCTCAACGACGTCAGCCTCGACATTCCCGAAGGCGGCATTACCGCGCTGATCGGCCCGAACGGCGCAGGCAAGTCCACCCTCCTCTCCTTTATGGCGCGCCTGCAGCCCTTGATACACGGCAACATCAGCTACGCAGGCAAAGACATCAAAACCACCCCCACCGCCGAACTCGCCCGCACGCTCTCCATCCTCACCCAAGAAAACAGCATCATGAGCCGCATTACCGTGCGCGACCTGCTCATGTTCGGCCGTTATCCCTACCACCAAGGCAGGCCGTCTGAAAACGACAAAACCATCGTCGAAGAAGCGCTTGCCGAGTTCCACCTGCAAGACTTTGCCGACCGTTACCTGACCGAGCTTTCCGGCGGCCAACGCCAACGCGCCATGATTGCCATGGTATTCTGCCAGCGCACCGACTACGTTTTACTCGACGAACCGCTGAACAACCTCGACATGTATCATGCCCGCTCCCTCATGCAGATCCTGCGCCGGCTGACCGACGAACACAAACGCACCACCGTCGTCGTCCTGCACGATATCAACCAGGCCGCCGCCTACGCCGATTACGTCGTCGCCATGAAAAACGGCCAAGTCGCCATGCAGGGCAAGCCCAACGATATTTTCACCGCCGAAAACATCAAAACCTTATTCGATATGGACGTCAACGTCCTCGATTACGAAGGCAAAAAACTGGTTATCCACCATATCTAAATCCGACAAAAAGGCCGTCTGAAACCCGATTGTTCAGGTTTCAGACGGCCTTTGTC
>NZ_JBQCWZ010000637.1:0-776 GCF_051956895.1 Neisseria sp. P0021.S006 | reverse complement strand
TTGGTACGCCAAACGACAAACAAACAATACGATGAATGCTTGGCCCAATTCAAAGAAGATACCAAGGCAAATACATCAAAATTATAAAACCTTAGAACCATCATGCACCTAACCCAAATTCTATCCCCCGACCTGCCCCAACACGACCTTATCGCTGCCCATCCGAATTGGACGCGTGCTGATTTCAACCGTGCGGTTTTTCATCTGTCAGGCCGTCTGAAACAGGCAGGCGTGCAAACGGCCGCGCTGTGGTTTGACGATGCCGCGCTGTTTGCCTGTGCCGTGTTGGCAGTGTGGCATTCTGGCGGAAAGGTTTTATTGCTGCCCAATTTGGCGCAAGACAATTTGGAGTGGGGAAAAACGGCAGAAGCGTTTTTAACGGATTCAACAGATAAAAAGCTGTCTTCAGACGGCCTGAACATCTGGCACTTGCCTGATGTATTGACTCAAACAGAATCGGAAGGACTGAGCACCTATCCTGAAAACCATCTGATTCCCGACCATGCCGAAGCATGGCTGAAAACATCAGGTTCCAGCGGTGAAGCGCAAATTATTGTGAAAACCGCCGCGCAGATGCAGGCAGAAGCCCTGACTTTGGCAAATACGCTGCCATTTGGACAACACGGTGAAACCGTGATCGGCAGCGTGATTCCGCAACATCTTTACGGCTTCACATTTCGCTTCGCACTCGCGCTGACAATGGGTTGGACTATGGAACGACAGCAGGCGGTTTATCCGGAAAACCTGCTTTCCAGCACGGCCGCACACGATAAAGT
>NZ_JBQCWZ010000636.1:0-777 GCF_051956895.1 Neisseria sp. P0021.S006 | reverse complement strand
CAACCTTGGCGCAAACGGACGGGATCGTAGTGTGCATGGTTTTCGTAGAGGGTGAGCAAAGCTTTGGTCAGTTCCGGTATGTTTTCAATCGGTACCAACAGGCCATTGTCGGATGTGACGATGGATTGGGGGCCGCCGCAACGTGTGGCGATAACGGGCAAACCTTGCGACAGTGCTTCGATATAGACGACGCCGAAGGTCTCGGTACGGCTGGCGAGGACGAATGCGTTGCTGTGGCGCATGAGATCCAGGGTTTGGTCGGTGGTTAATGCGCCGGTAAAGGTAACGGCGTGGTTGATGCCCAAGTCGCTTGCCAGTTGTTTCAGACGGCCTTCTTCTACGCCGCCGCCGCCGATTTTGAGTTTGAGCTGCGGATAGGTTTTGAGTGCTTCGGCAAAAGCAGGCAGGAGCAGGTCGTGGCCTTTGAGGTGGCGCAGGTGGGAGACGCTGCAGAAGGTGAAGTCTTGATTGTTTTTTTCGGGGAACTCGAAATCCTGTTCAAAATTGCCGCCCAGCATATTGGGCAGGTATTGCCAGTCTGTACCGGCGTAGGTTTTTTCGAGAATGCGGCAGAAATCACGGCTGACGGCGAATCGGGTCGCGCTGTGGCGCACGGCTTCGTGCATGGACGGCCATTGGTTTTTTCGGACAAGGCCGCGTGAAATGGCGCTGCTGTGTTCGGTAATTACATAGGGAATGCCGTATTTTTTGAAGATGGCACAGGCCAAAATGGCGGCATAGTTGACGCAATGGGCGTGAATTACGTCGGGTTTGCCG
>NZ_JBQCWZ010000635.1:0-780 GCF_051956895.1 Neisseria sp. P0021.S006 | reverse complement strand
TTTACCCGCGCCATTCGGACCGATGATACCGACAATCGCGCCAGCAGGCACTTTAAAGCTCAAATCGTCAATCAGCACTTTGTCGCCGAACGATTTGGAAACATTCACAAATTCAATGACTTCGTTTCCCAAACGCTCGGCAACAGGGATAAAGATTTCCTGAGTTTCGTTGCGTTTTTGGTATTCGTAGTTGCTCATTTCTTCAAAACGAGCCAAACGCGCTTTAGACTTGGCTTGGCGGCCTTTGGCATTTTGGCGCACCCATTCCAACTCCTGCTTCATCGCTTTCACGCGTGCAGCTTCGGATTTCGCCTCGTTTTCCAAGCGTTTTTCTTTCTGCTCCAGCCAAGACGAGTAATTGCCTTTCCACGGAATACCGTGTCCGCGGTCAAGTTCCAAAATCCATTCGGCGGCGTTGTCCAAGAAGTAGCGGTCGTGTGTTACCGCAACGACTGTACCGGGGAAGCGTACTAGGAATTGCTCCAGCCATTCGACCGATTCCGCATCCAAGTGGTTGGTCGGCTCGTCCAGCAAAAGCATATCGGGCTTGCTCAACAAGAGTTTGCACAAGGCAACGCGGCGTTTTTCACCGCCGGACAAATTGCCGATTTTGGCATCCCAATCAGGCAGGCGCAGAGCGTCGGCAGCGATTTCCAATTCATGCTCTGCACCGCCGCCGGTAGACGAACCCGCCGCAATAATCGCTTCCAGACGGCCCTGCTCTTCCGCCAACGCGTCAAAATCCGCATCAGGGTTGGCATACTCGGCATACACTTCTTC
>NZ_JBQCWZ010000634.1:0-781 GCF_051956895.1 Neisseria sp. P0021.S006 | reverse complement strand
TTTTAATGGCGCGTATCATGCGGTAGTTGGAATGTTGGTCGCCCTCGAAATACAGCACGGTATCGACCATGTGTTCCAGCACGCGCGGGCCGGCAATCGCGCCGTCTTTGGTAACGTGTCCGACCAGTATCATGGCGATGCCCATCTGTTTCGCCATACGCGTCAGTTGGGCGGCACATTCGCGCACCTGCGACACGGAACCGGGGGCGGAAGTGATTTGGTCGGAATACATGGTTTGGATGGAGTCGATAACGACGACTTCGGGCTGATGCTGTTTCAAGGCCGTCTGAATCGCTTCCATGCGGATTTCAGCAAGCAGGTTCACGCCTTCGGTAGGCAGTTCCAAACGTTGTGCGCGCAGGGCGACTTGTTGGGCGGATTCTTCACCGGAAACGTACAGCACTTTACGGCTTTGCGCCATTTTGGCGATGGTTTGCAACAGCAACGTAGATTTGCCGATGCCGGGGTCGCCGCCGAGCAGGATGACCGCGCCATCGACCAAACCACCGCCCAATACGCGGTCAAGCTCGCCCATGCCGGTCGGATTACGCGGCACTTCGGTCGCGGTAACGGCGGAGAGGGATTGGACGGTCGAAGTGTCCGCCGCCCAAGATTGGAAACGGGCGTTTTTCGGTTCGGGCGCGGCCAGGCTTTCCTGAAGCGTGTTCCACTCGCCGCAATGCGGGCATTTACCCTGCCATTTCGGGGAAGTACCGCCGCATTCGGAACATTGGTAGATGGTTTTGGGGGCTTTTGCCATGGTGTTTTCCCTGTGGAATAT
>NZ_JBQCWZ010000633.1:0-782 GCF_051956895.1 Neisseria sp. P0021.S006 | reverse complement strand
TGGTAACAGGGCGTTCGAGAACAGAAACCAGTTCGGTCAAAGAGCCTGTGGCTACGGGAACGCGTTGGGCAGAGCCATCAAGTTTGCCGTTCAACTCAGGGATAACCAAGCCGATGGCTTTAGCGGCACCGGTGCTGTTCGGTACGATATTCAAAGCAGCGGCACGGGCGCGACGGAAGTCGCCTTTGCGGTGCGGCGCGTCAAGGGTATTTTGGTCGCCGGTATAAGCGTGGATGGTGGTCATTAGGCCTTCAACAATACCGAACTCTTTTTGCAATACCGCAGCCATAGGAGCCAGGCAGTTAGTCGTACAAGAAGCGGCAGAGATGACGGTTTCGCTGCCGTCCAAAATATCTTGGTTTACGCCGTATACAACGGTTTTCACATCATTGCCGCCAGGTGCAGAAATCACAACTTTGCGCGCACCGGCACGGATATGGGCTTCTGCTTTGGTTTTGCTGGTAAAGAAACCGGTACATTCGAGGACAACGTCCACACCCAACTCGCCCCAAGGCAATTCTTCAGGATTAGGATTGGCAAATACTTTGATTTCTTTGCCGTTAACAACAATCGCATCATCTTTCAATTCGGCAGAGCCTTCAAAGCGGCCTTGAGTACTGTCGTATTTGAAGAGGTGCAACAGCATGTCGGCAGGAGTCAAGTCGTTAACAGCAACGACTTCGATACCTTGGGCTTTTTCAATTTGACGCAATGCCAGACGACCGATACGGCCAAAACCATTAATCGCTACTTTAATACTCATTTTGCTACTCCTATTAGAT
>NZ_JBQCWZ010000632.1:0-782 GCF_051956895.1 Neisseria sp. P0021.S006 | reverse complement strand
ATCCTGCGCCCCGGCTACGCCATCGAATACGACTATTTCGATCCGCGCAACCTTAAAGCCAGCCTCGAAACCAAAACCATCCAAGGCCTCTTCTTTGCCGGACAAATCAACGGCACGACCGGCTACGAAGAAGCCGCCGCGCAAGGCCTGCTCGCAGGCGCAAATGCCGTGCAATACATCCGCGAACAAGATCCGCTCCTGTTGCGCCGCGAACAAGCCTATCTCGGCGTATTGGTGGACGACCTCATCACCAAAGGCGTGAACGAACCCTACCGCATGTTCACCAGCCGCGCCGAATACCGCCTGCAACTCAGGGAAGACAACGCCGATATGCGCCTGACCGAAGACGGCTACAAAATCGGCTTGGTGGGTGAAGAGCAATGGCGCATGTTCAACGAAAAACGCGAAGCCATCGAACGCGAAATCCAACGCTTGAAAACAACGTGGTACACGCCGCAAAAACTCGCCGAAGAAGAGCAGCTGCGCGTATTCGGCCAAAAACTCAGCCGCGAAGCCAACCTGCATGACCTCCTGCGTCGTCCGAACCTCGACTACGCCGCGCTGATGACCCTGCCCGACGCACAACCTGAAACCACACTTGCCGACAGCGTGGTCGAACAAGTCGAAATCCAAGTTAAATACCAAGGCTATATCGACCGCCAAAACGAAGAAATCGACAGCCGCCGCGACATCGAAACCTTAAAACTGCCCGACGACATCGATTACAGCAAAGTCAAAGGTTTGTCGGCAGAAGTGCAGCAAAAGCTCAATCAGCACAAACC
>NZ_JBQCWZ010000631.1:0-782 GCF_051956895.1 Neisseria sp. P0021.S006 | reverse complement strand
TTGATGAATTCTTGGTTCGGATGTTTGCGGCCGCCTTGCGGAGGAACGCTCGCTACCGTGCCTTCAATCAGTTTCAGCAAGGCTTGTTGCACGCCTTCGCCAGATACGTCGCGCGTGATCGATGGATTATCGCTTTTGCGTGAAATTTTATCGATTTCATCGATATAAACGATGCCGCGCTGGGCTTTTTCAACGTCAAAATCACATTTGCCCAAAAGTTTGGTGATGATTTGTTCGACATCTTCACCTACATAACCGGCTTCGGTCAAAGTTGTGGCATCCGCCATAACAAAAGGCACATCCAGTTTGCGCGCCAAAGATTGCGCCAACAGGGTTTTACCTGAGCCGGTAGGGCAGATGAGCAGGATATTGGATTTGGACAATTCGACTTTGCCGTCTGCTTTTGGATGGTGCAGGCGTTTGTAGTGGTTGTAAACCGATACTGCCAACGCTTTTTTTGCGTGTTCCTGACCGATAACGTGGTCGTTGAGGTTGGCAACGATTTCGGCCGGGGTAGGCAGTTTTTTCTCGGCGTTTTCTTCTTTCGCTTTGGCAAGCTCGTTTTCAATCTCGCCGGATTCGTTGTCTTGCAGCATCATGCCGCAAGTTTCTACACATTCGTTGCAGATGAAGGCGTGTTCGCCTTCGATCAGGTTTTTAACGTCGTTTTCGGACTTCCCGCAGAATGAACAGGTGCGTTTTTCTTCAGACATAATAATTTCTTCGTATGGTTGTATGGAGGCTGTGTTGTAAAGGGGGAACAGATATTTCGGGCGTATTGC
>NZ_JBQCWZ010000630.1:0-783 GCF_051956895.1 Neisseria sp. P0021.S006 | reverse complement strand
TCATACAAGATGATGAAAAATAAATATATTTTAATAAAAACAGCAATCAGTATAACTGCCATATTTATATTTTATCTTCTAATTCAAGAAAGCAGCGGAAAAACTGAAAAACCATCATATTTCTTGATGGCCATGTTTCTAAACTCGCTTTGGTTTGATAAAGAAAATAAAACAGTTATGGCTGCCGTTACGGCAATTATTGCCGCCTACTTTATATTTGTCGCACTATCCGATTAATAAGCAAACAAAAAAGGCTGCTTGGAAATTTCAGGCAGCCTTTTAGGAGGATTTTGATGGAACATTATCTCCTCCCCAAGAATTTGTTATGAAAAAAACAAATCACCGCAGCCATGATGATTCTGACGATGATTGCTCCCGCAATGGCAAACAGCTTCGACAATCAGACATTTGAAAGCCAAGTGTTCCACACGCAGGCAGATACGCCTATGCAGTTGGCGGAGCTTTCTCAGAAGGAGATGAAGGAGGCTGAAGGGGCCATGGCGCCGTTGGTGGCACTTGGGTATTTAACTAGGATAGGTACTTTTGTTGCTGCAAGATATGCTACCCCAGTAGTTCGAGGGCTCATATTTTTTATGGACGCCAATTGGCTAAGACTCCAAAATAATTAGAATTTGTTGCGGGCTTGGGCAATAATTGCCCAATCATATTGTGTATTTTATGAGGGGTGGTGATGATAATTGAAGTTGAAATTGATAGTACTAATAACGAGCAGACTTCTTTTTTAAAAAAATAGCCGTTGGTCAAGCTCTGAAATTATAAGAA
>NZ_JBQCWZ010000629.1:0-784 GCF_051956895.1 Neisseria sp. P0021.S006 | reverse complement strand
GGTAAAACTCTATGGATTCATAATCAAAATTATATTCGTCATGGCCACGAAAGTTTTACTAACGTTCCCAATTTTGTATTGGAAAAAGACCGTTACGTTGACTGGGAAGATACTTGGCGTACTTTTTGACTAGGGAATAAGTAAATGGCGAGCAGTTACTTTTTGCTTGCTCTGGTCGATATCTTTCTATTATTTTAAAATTAACAATGCCGTCTGAAAATCTTAATTCCAGACGGCATTGTTTATTATTTTTCCGAGTAATACCACACGCCCCTATATTGAGAGGCTGATGATTATTTCGATATAGCTTGACTGTTTTCAGACGGCCTGAAGATTTAATCAACCATTCTGCGTATTTCGTTGATGGGGATGCGCGGGGTATAGAGTATGTCGTAGGTTGGTTTGTCCAAAAGATCTTGCAGGGAGTATTGATCTAAATGGTTGAAGAAGGCTTTGATGGCGCCGGTAATGATGCCGGTCAGTCGGCAGGATGGGGTGATGAGGCATTCGTTGTTATCGCCCATGCATTCGACAACCTGCATCGGCTCAAGATGGCGGACGACTGCGCCAATGTTGATTTTTTCAGGAACATCCGCCAAGCGCAAACCGCCGCCTTTGCCGCGTACGCTGACCAGAAAACCGCCTTTGACTAATGAGGTAACCACTTTCATCAAATGGCTTTTGGAAATATTGTAAGTCTCGGCAATGGTGCCGATATTGACGAGGGTGTCGTCGTTGATGGCGGTATAAACCAATACGCGCAATCCGTAATCGGTATGTTGGG
>NZ_JBQCWZ010000628.1:0-786 GCF_051956895.1 Neisseria sp. P0021.S006 | reverse complement strand
ATGCGGCGGCAGCGGCGTAATGATTACCGGCAGCCACAATCCGCCCGATTACAACGGTTTCAAAATGATGCTCGGCGAAGACACGCTCGCAGGCGAAGCCATTCAAGAACTTTTAGCTATTGTTGAGAAAGACGGTTTTGTTGCCGCCGACAAACAAGGCAGCGTAACCGAAAAAGACATCTCCGGCGAATACCACAACAACATCGTCGGCCACATCAAGCTCAAACGTCCGATGAAAATCGTGATTGACGCGGGCAACGGTGTCGGCGGCGCATTTGCAGGCAAACTCTACAAAGGTTTGGGCAATGAAGTGACCGAACTTTTCTGCGAAGTGGACGGCAATTTCCCTAATCACCACCCCGATCCATCCAAACCGAAAAACCTGCAAGACCTCATCGTCGAGCTTCAAAACAGCGATGCCGAAATCGGCTTGGCATTTGACGGCGATGCCGACCGCTTGGGCGTGGTCACCAAAGACGGCAACATCATCTATCCAGACCGCCAATTAATGCTTTTCGCGCAAGACGTGTTGAGCCGCAATCCTAAAGCCAAAGTGATTTTCGACGTCAAATCCACCCGTCTGCTTGCGCCTTGGATTAAAGAACACAGTGGCGAACCTGTGATGGAAAAAACCGGCCACAGCTTCATCAAATCCACCATGAAAAAAACCGGCGCACTGGTTGCCGGCGAAATGAGCGGACACATCTTCTTTAAAGAACGCTGGTTCGGCTTCGACGACGGTATGTATGCCGGCGCACGCCTCTTGGAAATCCTGTCTGCCTTCGA
>NZ_JBQCWZ010000627.1:0-786 GCF_051956895.1 Neisseria sp. P0021.S006 | reverse complement strand
TTCCTGAATATTGCTCATATTACAGCACCATCGCGGCAATCCAGCCTGCAACCATCAGCGGGATATTGTAGTGGATAAAGGTTGGGATAACCGAATCGCGGATGTGGTCGTGCTGACCGTCGGCGTTCAAACCCATGGTCGGGCCGAGCGTTGAGTCGGAAGCGGGGGAGCCGGCATCGCCCAGCGCGCCTGCCGTGCCGACAATGGCCACGGTAGCCATTGGGGAGAAGCCCAAGCTGATGCACAAAGGCACATAAATCGCGGTAATAATCGGCAAAGTGGAGAAAGACGAGCCGATGCCCATGGTTACCAGCAGGCCGACAAACAGCATGGTAAAGGCGGCCATGCCTTTATTGCTTCCGAACAAAGCCATGCTGCGTTCGACCAAAGGCTGAATGTCGCCGGTCGCGTTCATGACGGCGGCGAAACCTTGTGCCGCAATCATAATAAAGCCGACCATCGCCATCATTTTGATGCCTTCGCCGAACACATCACTGGCGGCGGAACGGTTCATCACGCCCAACATCATAAACACGGCAAAGCCCAACATCGCGCCCAATACCAACGAGTTTTCATACAAAAGCTGAATGGCAAAACACACGGCAATCGCCACGGCCGCCACCAAGCTGCGATAGGTTGACGGCTCTTGCTGCTGCACCGCTTCACGGTTGTCTTCCATATCGGCGGCGTTGTTTTGATAAATACGCGGCTTGCGGTAGTGCAAAAAGGCCAGCAGCAAACCGGACACCATGCCCAAAGCCGGAATCGCCATTGCGTGCATTACAT
>NZ_JBQCWZ010000626.1:0-786 GCF_051956895.1 Neisseria sp. P0021.S006 | reverse complement strand
AACGTACGCCATGCCATTTGTTCGCCGAAAGTATGCGATGCACCTTGACCACGGATAGGATGAGGAACGGTTTCGGTTGGCGAACGTTGTGCTTAAACACGCAGACGTTGCATTTGTTCGGTAATCGGAATGCGTACCGGACAAACTTCAACGCAGGCGCCACACATGGTACACGCAGTCGGCAGATCGCGTGTCGCATCCAAGCCTAACAAATGCGGAGAGATAATCTCGCCAATTGGGCCGGGATAAGTCGTACCGTAAGCCGCGCCACCGATACGGGTATAAACCGGACAGTGGTTCATACACGCACCGCAACGGATACATTGCAAGGTGCGGCGCATTTGATCTTCTGCATAAGCTTGGCTACGGCCGTTATCAAGCAGTACCAAGTGCATTTCTTGAGGACCGTCAAGCTCTTCGCTACGGCGAGGGCCGGTAATCATATTGAAATAAGTAGTAATGTTCTGACCAATGGCGGAGCGTGGCAACAGGCTGTACAAAGGTGGAACATCCGACAGCTTCGCAACCACTTTTTCAATACCGGTAATGGCGATGTGCACAGGCGGTACAGTGGTACTCAAGCGGCCGTTGCCTTCGTTTTCGACCAGACACAAAGTGCCTGTTTCCGCAACGGCAAAGTTCACACCGCTCAAACCGACATCGGCAGTACTGTAAATATCGCGCAATGCTTTACGCGCAAATCCGGTCAACTGGTCTACGTCGTCTGTTAATGGAGTGCCGAGGTTTTGATGGAAAAGCTCGCTAACCTGCTCTTTGGTCTTGTGA
>NZ_JBQCWZ010000625.1:0-789 GCF_051956895.1 Neisseria sp. P0021.S006 | reverse complement strand
CGGAAATCGTTGCCGTCGTACACCCCGCTCTTGTCGCTAAACTTTTTCGCCTCGTCCGTACCGTAATACTGTTTTTCCGTCATATCGCGGATGTCGTAACGCTGTTTGGTATCCTCAAACACGCCGCCGACATAATGCCTGCCGCCGAAGCGGTAGCCCAGCTTGGCAAGCCACGAACCGCTGCGGTAATCCATCGGATCGGGCAATATCCTGCCGCCGCCTGTGTACGATTGGGCGGACAGGTTTTCGTGGCGCGCCTGCGCCTCCCGCACCATCGCTTCTTCTTCACTGTTTAAAGCCTGACCTTTTGAACGGCGTTCTTCCACCCAGCGGTTGAGCTGGTTTTTCAAATATTTCCCGTTGCCCGCCAATTTTGCCACAGGCTTGAGCTCACTCTCGCCCTCCGCCAGGAAATATTCCGCCTTTTTATTCGGACTCTGAATATCGTATGTCTGGCGGAACGCGTCCAAACGGTCTATGCCGTATTCCACCCCGTCCGCAATATCGCCGTGCGGGCGCGTTTCCCGCCCTTGGCGTTCGGTTCGGATTAACAGCCCTTCCCAACCGTCCTTACTGAAACCCGCGCCGAGCGACTTCATAAATTGGCGGTTTTTACTGCCGTAGGCGGTTTTTGCCTGTATCCCCCAACTTTTGCCGTCTGAAATCAGGTCTGCCGCCTCTTTGGTGCGGAGGGAGACTGCTCCGCCGAGCGCACCGCTGCCGTGATCGGAAGAACCGGCACCTTTGTCGATTTCTACCGTACCGACGTTTTCATATTCGATTTCGTTG
>NZ_JBQCWZ010000624.1:0-790 GCF_051956895.1 Neisseria sp. P0021.S006 | reverse complement strand
CGCCAATGGGGTAGGGTAAAGCACATCGTTCATCAGCGGCATATTCAAACTCATCATATGCACGCGCAGCTGGTGTTTCTTTCCTGTATGCGGCGTGAGGCGGTAGAGGCTGAATGCACCGCGGTTTTCGATAAGCTCGATGGTCGTGTGGGCATTGGGTTCGCCTTCCGTTTCCCGCGTGAGAAAGAATTTTTCGCCGCGTTCCATTCGTGACGAAATATCCAGCGGATAGTCCAAATCCGTCCGCGTCGGCGCCACCGCTTCATAGGTTTTTCGGACGGTTTTTTCTTGGAACATGGTCTGATAACCACGACGCGTGGCAGGGTTGAGCGAAAGCAGCATAACGCCTGCCGTATCTTTGTCCAAGCGATGAATCGGCGTAATGTCTTCAACATTCAAATGCTGCAATTCCGGCCGCAGACGCAGGCGCGTGAGCAAGGTTTCCCGCAAAAACCTGCCGCTGGGGATGACGGGCAGAAAATGCGGTTTGTCCACTACAATCAAATGCTCGTCAATATGCAAAATCTTTTCTTCAAACGGAATACGCGGCTCGCTCTCACGGCTGGTTTCACGGTAATAAAACATCGTCTTGCCGGGTTCGAACAAGGTATTTTCATCAAACGGCACGCCATCCGCACCCACCACAAAACCGCTGTTCAGCCGCCGCCGCCAGTTTTCTTCGCCGACAAAGGGAAAATGAGCGCATAAAAAATGCAGCAGCGGCAAGCCGTAAAACTGCTTTTCATGCGGTAAAACCAAGTAGCTGGGTTTGACACCGTTTAAAAGGGGT
>NZ_JBQCWZ010000623.1:0-790 GCF_051956895.1 Neisseria sp. P0021.S006 | reverse complement strand
GTCCACGGCGGTCAATACGCGGTAGGTATCTTCGGAGAAGTCTTGGTGTCCAGGCGTGTCCAAGAGGTTGAAGGTATGGTCTTTGTAGTCGAATTGCATTACGGACGAGGCCACGGAAATGCCGCGCTGCTTCTCGATGTCCATCCAGTCGGAGGTGGCGAATTTGCCGGTTTTCTTGCCTTTTACCGTACCTGCGCTTTGAATCGCACCTGAAAACAGCAGCAGTTTTTCGGTCAGCGTGGTTTTACCCGCGTCGGGGTGGGAGATGATGGCAAACGTGCGGCGGCGGCGCACTTGGTCGAGGATTTCTTGGGACATGGTTTTCTTTGCAAAAAGGTTCAGGCCGCTTTTTCAGACGGCCTGAAGGATATGGGTATTGGAAAACAGGCTAAAATAAGGGCGTGTGCAACACGCCCTGCAATAGATTGAAAGATGCGGAATTGTACAAAAAAATGCTTGATAATTCAATGTTTGTACCAAAACAAAGGCCGTCTGAAAAGTTTCAGACGGCCTTTGTTTATGAATCGATGATTAAATATCCATCGGTTTCCATTCTGCGCCTTTTACCGGCGGCAGCCATGATTGCGTACCACTGGAGGCAAATCCCCACAAGGTGTCGGGAAGGCCGTAATGGTCGGCGCGCGTCGGATCGAGTTGCGTTTCGATTTCATCTTCGCGGCCTTCACGGATTTGCGTGGCGATGTGCGGATTAATCATCACGGTTTTGCCCAAGGCGATAAATTCTGCCCAGCCGGTTTCATAGGCGGCCAAAATTTGGTCGGCGGTAAAC
>NZ_JBQCWZ010000622.1:0-792 GCF_051956895.1 Neisseria sp. P0021.S006 | reverse complement strand
ATACATAATACACAAAACCGCCGGCTACTTTGGCAATCGTTTGAATACGCTCCTCAGTTGTTGTTGGCGCAATAAGGAAAATACAATCAATACCTTGCGCTTTCAACGAGTCATGCAAAGGCGCAATGGTTTCTACCGGAGAATCCACGGTCAACACGCCATCTACGCCTGCCTCGGCAGCCGCTTGCGCAAACGCCTGATAACCCATTTTATGTACCGGGTTCAAGTAACCCATTAACACAACCGGCGTTTTATCATTGGTTTGGCGGAACAAGCGTACTGTTTCCAATACATCGCGCAAAGAAACATGATTTGCCAACGCCCTTTCAGCCGCACGTTGAATAGTCGGGCCATCCGCCATAGGGTCAGAAAACGGCACACCTAGTTCCAAAATATCAGCACCATTAGCCACCAGGCTATGCATCAATGCCAAGGTTGTCTCAAGGCTGGGATCACCCACCGTAATATAAGGAATCAGTGCTTTTGCGCCATTGAGCGCTGAGAAAGTTTGTTGGATTCTGCTCATTTTCTGCTATCCATTTCATCGATTTGAATGTTGTCCGGCAGCCTGTTTATTCTGCCGTTACATTTGTTTTAAAAACCTCAGTCTGCCATGAAAAGGCGGTATCTATCCGCATTATCTAATGACTGGTTCTTTCCAATCGGCAAACAAGAGGCTAAGTATAACATTTACGGCTACTTCATAGAATCATTTGCAATCAAGATTCTGATATTTTGAAAGCAATGTAAAACAATAAAGGCCGTCTGAAAATCATTCAAGCAGCCTTTGTT
>NZ_JBQCWZ010000621.1:0-792 GCF_051956895.1 Neisseria sp. P0021.S006 | reverse complement strand
TTTTGCTGAGTACGGAAGAAAAACACACCGCACGACAACCCGACCTTACCGAAGTTTCAGACGGCCTGATCTTGGAAAACGTTGCCCTATACCGCCACAACGGCGAAGTTTTATTAGACGGCATCAACATCAACCTCAAAAGCGGCAATTCCCTACTGATACGCGGCCCGAGCGGTTGCGGCAAAACTTCGTTGCTGCGCGCGCTGGCAGGGCTTTGGCCTTTCGGCAGCAGCGGTAAAGTCAGCCATCCGCCGCATCAAGACATCCTCTTCCTGCCGCAACGCCCATACACGGCACAAGGCAGCCTGCGCGATGCGATTTGTTACCCCGACATCGACAAACAACATCCGGAACTGATCGAAGCCATGAACACCTGCCGATTAGGTTATCTGGTTGATAAATTAGACAAATCTGATGACTGGCAACACAAACTCTCCCCGGGTGAACTACAACGCGTCGCCTTCGTCCGCGCCCTGCTCTCGCAGCCCAAAGTCATCCTGCTCGACGAAGCCACCGCCGCCTTGGACGAACCGACCGAAGCCATGCTCTACCGTGCCTTAAAGCAAAAACTACCCGACAGCATCATCATCAGCATCGGCCACCGCAGCACGCTCAATGAATTCCATGATTTATGCCTCGATGTCGGTCATGTACAATGCTGAATTAATGGCATAGCAAAGGCCGTCTGAAACAGTGAAAAACGAAATCAAACGATTTTGTCATCGCCGTTTCAGACGGCCTTTTCAAACGCTATGGCATGTTTATTTGCTATACTCTGCATTGTGTTAACGT
>NZ_JBQCWZ010000620.1:0-792 GCF_051956895.1 Neisseria sp. P0021.S006 | reverse complement strand
GCGTTGAGCGCCAAACTCAATCGCCCAATGCCGCTACCATCACCGCTTTAATCGTGTGCATCCGGTTTTCTGCCTGATCAAACACGATGCTGGCTTCGCTTTCAAAGACTTCTTCCGTTACTTCCACGCCATTCAGGCCGAATGTCTCATAAATCCATTCGCCGACTTTGGTTTCGCGATTATGGAAAGCAGGCAGGCAATGCATAAACTTGACTTGCGGATTTTCAGCCGCGGCCATTAATTCGGGCGTAACGCGGTAATCTTTCAGCAAATCGATACGTTCCTGCCAAGCCTCTTTAGGCTCGCCCATGCTGACCCACACATCGGTATGGATAAAATCCACGCCTTTCACGGCTTCTTTCACATTCTCCGTCAACAGAATCCGTCCACCGATCTCTTTAGCAACAGCCTGCACCGTCTCGGTAATGTTTTCAGACGGCCACAAACTTTTCGGCGCACCGATACGCACGTCCATGCCCAGTTTCGCAGCCAACACCAGCAACGAATTGGCCATGTTGTAACGCGCATCACCGACATAAGCAAACGCAATTTGGTTCAAAGGCTTATCGCTATGCTCGCGCATCGTCAGCGCATCAGCGAGCATTTGAGTCGGGTGAAACTCGTTGGTCAAACCGTTGAACACAGGCACGCCTGCATACTTAGCCAGCTCTTCCACTACATCCTGCCCAAAACCGCGATATTCAATGCCGTCAAACATCCGCCCCAAAACACGCGCCGTATCCTTAATACTTTCCTTATGCCCGATTTGGCTGGCAGAAGGCTCCAGATAAG
>NZ_JBQCWZ010000619.1:0-793 GCF_051956895.1 Neisseria sp. P0021.S006 | reverse complement strand
CGATTGTCGGGCTGACGGATTTTATCGTGGAAGCGGAAAAAACAGCGCGCGCGCATTTGAAACATTTGGGCGTGACTACGCCTATCCGCGAGCTGAATCTGCAAACGCTGAATGAACACACGGATTTGAAGATTTTGCCGGAATTGCTGAAACCTTTGCAAGAAGGGCGCAGTATGGGTATTGTCAGCGAGGCGGGTTGTCCGGCTGTTGCCGATCCGGGAGCGAATTTGGTGGCGTTGGCGCATAAACACGGTTTTGAAGTACGGCCTTTGGTCGGCCCGTCCAGCTTGTTGCTGGCGCTGATGGCTTCGGGTGCGAATGGGCAAAACTTTGCATTTAAGGGTTATCTGCCGTCTGAAAAAAGTGAGCGCATTCAGAGTTTGAAGGCTTTGGAACAACGTTCGCGCCAGCAGAATGAAACGCAGCTGTTTATCGAAACGCCGTATCGTAACGATGCGTTGTTGGCTGATGCGGTGGAAAACCTGCATCCTGAAACGCGCTTGTGCGTGGCTACGGACTTGACCTTGCCGACACAGGAAATCATCAGTCAGACGATTGCGCAGTGGAGAAAAAGAAAAGAAATGCCGAATTTGAAAAAACGCCCGACGATTTTTGTGTTGCATGCTGCTTAAAACTGGATTGGATTCAATCTCAAACTGTATTTGTTTGGGGAAATAAAAAAAGGCCGTCTGAACAACAGACGGCCTTTGTGTTGCCTAAACCTTCATCAAGAAACGACTTCGCCTTGGGCGCGTTGTTTTTCGATACTGCGGTTGATGTGCCATTGTTGGGC
>NZ_JBQCWZ010000618.1:0-794 GCF_051956895.1 Neisseria sp. P0021.S006 | reverse complement strand
CCTGAAAACATTGGCGGCATGCTTGGAAAGCATGGGCGTGAAAACCGTATTTGATGCGTGGCAAAACCATCCGTCCGCGCCGTTTTTACTGCCTTTGTGTGCATGGGATTATGCCGCCGAACCCGAAGCCTTCCGCCAATGGCTGGAACAAGCCGAGCGGGCGGGGCAGCGTTTTATCAATCCGCCCGAGCTGATGGCTTGGAATATGGAAAAGACTTATTTGTGTGATTTAGCAGAACGCGGCGCGCAAGTGATTCCCAGCGTGTTCGTTCCGCCGCAAAAAGCTGAATTGTCCGACATCCTGAACCAACAAGGATGGCCGAACGCGGTCATCAAGCCTGCATTCGGGCAGAGCGGCAAAGGCGTGGTCAAAGTTTGTGCGGAGGAATTGGACGTGGATATGGTGGATTATCCGCAAGGTATGATTGTTCAACCGTATATCCGCGAAATCGAAACGGTGGGTGAAACCTCGCTGGTGTTTTTCAACGGCATATTCAGCCATGCCGTACGCCGTCAGCCGCCGCAAGGCGAATGGCGCGCCAACTCGGCCTATGGTGTGTCGGTGTTCGGTATTGAGCCACCCGAGTTTGCCATCAGTGCCGCACAAGACGTACTGGCCGCTTTGCCGCAAATGCCGGTTTACGCCCGAGTGGACGGTACATTGGTCGGCGATACCTTCCTGCTCAATGAATTGGAACTCATCGAGCCAGCCCTGTATTTGCACACCAGCGAAGGCGCGACAGAACGCTTTGCCCGACTGTTGGCGCAGTTACTTGGGCAACATTCATCAACCT
>NZ_JBQCWZ010000617.1:0-796 GCF_051956895.1 Neisseria sp. P0021.S006 | reverse complement strand
CTACGCGGCAGAACACGGCATTACCGAGCCTGAAATGCTCAAAAATTTCGACTACGAGGGCTATTCATTTAATGAAGCAGCTTCAAACGAAGCCGAATGGGTATTCATGCGTGAAGAACAATCTAAATAAAAACAAAATACTAGATATTTTCCCTAAAATACCACTTGGCAAAGGCCGTAAGTTCCATTAATATTACGGCTTCAAGAACGGAAGCGTGGCAGAGCGGTTTAATGCAACGGTCTTGAAAACCGTCGAGGGTTGATAGCCCTCCGTGAGTTCGAATCTCACCGCTTCCGCCATTCTTGATATTTTTTTATCTAGTGAAAATGAAATGTGAGACTTGATGATTCAAGTCTTTTTTTATTTTCAAATCCAAAGAATCCCACCAAGGCCGTCTGAAACTTTCTATAACGCAGTTTCAGACGGCCTAATACCTTTAAAAATTCCCCCAAATTCCTAAAGTCCTACCCAGACATTTAGAAATTTGGGGGATTTTTGCAAAGGTCTTCGCTTTTCTGATCTTTGTCATCAAGGGTATTAGCCTACCCATCACCAATACGGAATTTTTGCTCAACCATGGAGGGACGTTTTCCATGCCGACGCGATCGTGCATTTGGCCTTAGGTCCGTATGCCGCCGTATCGTTTGCAGTAGGGTTTGCTGCATATTCCGAGCTGTTGCCACAAAGTACCGCCGTTGCTTTTGTCGTGGAGGAGGTTGCGGCAAACGGTGTCGTGATGGGGTGTCATTCGATGATGGTGTGGTGGCAGGACAGGTCTTAAATGTGGTATCGGTC
>NZ_JBQCWZ010000616.1:0-796 GCF_051956895.1 Neisseria sp. P0021.S006 | reverse complement strand
CCTACAAACTGGTACGCAACTGGCTCATTGTCAGCTTGGGCAATCTGGCAGGCGCTGTTGCCATGGCCTATTTCCTCGGCCACTATGTCGGCTTGGCAGAGGGAGCGGCTGCGGCTAAAACCATTGCCATTGCCGAAGCCAAAGTTAATATGGACTTTGGCCGTGCCTTCGTTTCCGCTATCGCATGTAACTGGATGGTGTGCATGGGTATTTGGTTCTATTTCGGCTCACGTCATACTTCAGGCCGCATTTTGGCAACTTGGTTTCCGGTCATGATCTTCGTGTTAATCGGTTTCCAACACTTTGTCGCCAATATGTTCATCATTCCGGCCGGTATTTGGGCAGGCGCAAATGTCAGCTGGGGTCAATTTTTCTACAATATGATTCCCGTCTTCTTAGGCAATGTCCTCGGCGGATCGTCTTTTGTTGCCGCTTTCTATCTCTTCGCTTATAAACATTTGTTAAAAGAAGATTTTTCTATTTAGTTTAAACTGACTCACTACCCCGTATTCATCAGAAATACGGGGTAGTGCCGTTATCAGGCCGTCTGAACAGCTCCTTTCGTGTCGCATAATTACGCTTTTTCTCTGCATAACGTTTCATTTATAGGAAAGATAGTTTCCTTGTCTTTCCTTTTCTCCAATTTAAGATAATTTTTGCAATCTTTTGTTTTCAAATAGGTTCCCCTCAAAAGCGCTACGATTTTTCATAAAGCCCGTGTTCCGTGCTTTGCAAAACAAAAAATTTACTGTATTCTGAATTTAATTATTTACAATTTAATATGGATTGGTTACAT
>NZ_JBQCWZ010000615.1:0-796 GCF_051956895.1 Neisseria sp. P0021.S006 | reverse complement strand
TGTTTGTAGCGTTGGAAAACATTAATATTGCCAAACGTGTTTTCACGAGATTTTAACTTTGTTTTGGAGAGAATAATGAAAAAATCGATTATCGCTTTGGTTATTGCCGGTTTGCCGCTGGCTGCCTCTGCAGACGTCATTCTGTATGGTCAAATCAAAAGCAGCGTGACCGTCGGTCAAGTAAAAATCAAAGGTGATGCAGGTTCTGAAACCAGCTCTACCGCAACCAGCATCAATGACAATACCTCCCGTATCGGTTTCAAAGGCAGCGAAAACCTCGGCGGCGATTTGAAAGCTATCTGGCAAGTTGAACAAAAAACGGCCATTACCGGTGGTTCTCAAGGTTTTGCCAATCGCGATTCCTTCATTGGTTTGCAAGGTAAATTCGGTAAAGTCCGTGCCGGTAAACTCAGCAATATGCTGAACGAAATGGACACCATCGATCCATGGATGTACAAAACCAATGCCGCAGGCTTGGGCATCTTTACCCGTACCGGCAACCGTAACGCCGCTGTACGCTACGACAGCCCGGATTTCGGCGGATTCAAATTCAACGTGTCTTACGCACCGCGCGACAACCGCAATCCTTCAGACAAATACACGCACACCAAACCGGCCAAAGACCAATACACCGGCGGCGTGAGTTTCTCTAAAAACGGCTTTACCGCCAATGCGGCTTACGGCCACTACAACGGCGCGTACACCGACAAATCAGGCAAAGTCAAAGCGGCGCAAATCGCCAAAGTCGAAACTTATTACGATAAAGACAATCTCTTTGTCGGCGGCGGCGTACACT
>NZ_JBQCWZ010000614.1:0-799 GCF_051956895.1 Neisseria sp. P0021.S006 | reverse complement strand
GTTGAATCTGCTGTCGCCCTGATTGATGCTCAATGCGATTTGTTTGCCTTGCGATTCAAACGCCGCACCGGCCTCGTCGATATTTTGATCGAGTAAGGAGAGACGGTGGTAAATCGCCGTCATCAAGTTGTCCAGCTGATGTTGGGCAGGAAGGTGGTCGTTGATTTTTTCGTTTGGCGGATGCTGGTCGGTGCTGACGTTTTCGTGTACGCCTTTATAGGCATAACTGGCTCTGCGCGTGCGGTCTGATGGGCGTGGACCTGTATAAAAGGGATTGCGTGTATTGTGTTCGTCATGTCCGTCGTCAGGGTTTTGCAACAAATAGCGGGCATGATTACGCGCTGCGCGTTCAAGTGTGGCTGAGTGCGCCAGTGCGGGCAGATTGGCTGAGGCGCGGAGGAAGTTTAAATACGCCAAGGCGTCAAAATCGGCAACGGCAGTACGATTTTGCGGCGGTTGGGCGTAGATGAGCTGGTCTTCGGAATAGCGATGGGTTTCGTAGTATTGGAATATGCCGAGGGCGACGGCAAAACCACCCAGCCAGTAAAGAATGTGTTTCATTATATGTACTGCGTTCAGACGGCCTTGAGCTACGGCTTTTCCCCTTGAAACTCATGCCGTTAAATGATTATTTTGATAGCGGCTTGACTTGGAATGCTTCAGGATGGGATTTGAAATATTCGACAGCAATAAATCCGCCGCCAATAATAATCAAGAGGGCAATGGCCATGCCGATCATCGCTAAAATGAATTTGTCCATATTTGTCCGTTTGAATGAAGGCCGTCTGAAACACTTAAA
>NZ_JBQCWZ010000613.1:0-800 GCF_051956895.1 Neisseria sp. P0021.S006 | reverse complement strand
GCATATCGGAAGCCTGAATACCTTTCCAACCGCCAATGGACGAACCGTCAAACGCTTGACCGTTTTCAAACCATTCTTCGGGATCGTCGAGGACGATGCGTGCGGGGATGGTAAAGTGGTGCTGCTTGCCTTTGGTATCGGTAAAGCGCAAATCTACGAAGCGGGCTTCGCTTTCTTCAATCAGTTTTACAGCGTCTTTGATGGACATCTTCAGCTCCTGAGGGAATGGGTTTAAGTTGTTATTCTACCACGGTAAGGCCGTCTGAAATACATCAGGGCACCCGTTTTTACGCAATGAAATATAGTTTCAGACGGCAAGATTGTCAACAATATGCTTCGGTTTGTCTGTTCAAAAGCGGAATGCCCGCCCTTTTGTCCGAATGCCGACAAAACAGATGCCGTCTGAAAGCAGTTCAGACGGCATCTGTTGTTTGGTTTAAAAACGATCAGCGAGGATAGCGGTTGCAGACAAATTTGTACACACTCTCTCCACCCGTACCGGGAATAACATAACTCCATTCGGCATAGGATGGTGTATAAGAACCGATAGGGTTTCCCGATTCGGAATACCACGTTACTGTCAAAGCCCTAAAACGTTTACCACTGCAATCCATTTCTTCCAACGCTTTAGCTGTATTATAAAATTTTCCATTGCTAATCATCTTTTTCGGCTCGGCGTACCTTGTTTCAAACCATGCACTATTGTCCGTACGGCTGTCTGCATCACCAAATATGGTAGTATTGTTACTGTTAATACCTAGCAACACCCAATATTCCGCCACCGCATGTGTTGCCAACCC
>NZ_JBQCWZ010000612.1:0-801 GCF_051956895.1 Neisseria sp. P0021.S006 | reverse complement strand
CCATGGAAGCCCTGAAATACGCGCAATCCTTGGGACACAAACACAGCCTGTCTATTTGTAACGTGATGGAATCCGCCCTGCCGCGTGAAAGCGAGTTGGTACTGTACACACGCGCCGGCGCAGAAATCGGCGTTGCCTCTACCAAAGCGTTCACGACCCAACTGGTTGTCCTGTTCGGCCTGGCCGTTACCTTGGGCAAACAGCGCGGCCTGGTTTCTGACGAACAAGCGCGTGAATACGTTGAAGAACTGCGCCAACTGCCGGGCAGCATTCAGCACGCTCTCAATCTGGAGCCGCAAATCGCCGCTTGGGCGCAAAAATTTGCCAAGAAAACCAGCGCACTCTTCCTCGGCCGCGGTATCCACTTCCCAATCGCCCTTGAAGGCGCATTGAAGCTGAAAGAGATTACCTATATCCACGCCGAAGCGTATCCTGCGGGTGAGTTGAAACACGGCCCGTTGGCCTTGGTGGATGAGAACATGCCTGTTGTCGTGATTGCCCCGAACGACAGCCTGTTGGACAAAGTAAAAGCTAATATGCAGGAAGTCGGCGCACGCGGCGGCGAACTGTTTGTCTTCGCCGACCTCGACAGCAACTTCAACGCTACCGAAGGCGTGCACGTTATCCGCGCCCCACGCCACGTCGGCGTACTCTCGCCGATTGTGCACACCATCCCCGTGCAACTCCTGTCTTACCACGCCGCCCTCGCACGCGGTACAGACGTGGACAAACCGCGCAACTTGGCTAAATCGGTAACGGTTGAATAAGTAATTGACCGGTTACAAAAGGCCGTCTGAAACC
>NZ_JBQCWZ010000611.1:0-804 GCF_051956895.1 Neisseria sp. P0021.S006 | reverse complement strand
CCGTGCAGGCGATATGGGCTTGTTTATCACTGCCGCCACTTTGGTTCAAAAAGACGGCAAAGCCTTTCACGGCCAACCTGAAGCCACAGGCGAACACTGCCTCGACAGCCTGAAAGAAACCGCACAAATCCTGCAACAACCAGGCGCAAAAGCGATTTTGCAAATCCATCACGGCGGCTCCAAAGCCATTGATGAACTTTTGGACGGTCTCGACAAAATCAGCGCTTCCGCCAGCGAAACCGAACACGCACGCGAAGCGACCGCAGAAGAAGTCGAAGCACTCATCGCCTCTTATGCGCAAGCCGCCGATTTGGCGCTTCGTGCCGGTTTTGACGGCGTGGAAATCCACGGTGCGAACGGCTATCTGATCCAACAGTTTTACTCTGCCCAAAGCAACCGCCGCAACGACCAATGGGGCGGCAGCTTGGAAAACAGAATGCGCTTCCCGCTGGCCGTTATCGATGCCGTGGTTGCCGTCCGTGAAAAACACCAGCGCAACGACTTCATTATCGGCTACCGCTTCTCCCCTGAAGAGCCGGGTGACAACGGCTTAACCATGACCGAAACCGGCGCACTGATTGACGCATTGGTACAAAAACCGCTGCAATATTTGCACGTTTCCCTGTGGGAATTTGATAAAAAAATCCGTCGCGGCGGCGATACAGCCCAAACCCGTATGCAGTTTATCCACGAACGCATCAACGGCAAACTGCCGCTTATCGGCGTAGGCAACCTGTTTACCGCCGACCAAATTTTGGCCGCCTATGAAACCGGCTGGGCAGAATTTATCGCCTTGGGCAAAAC
>NZ_JBQCWZ010000610.1:0-805 GCF_051956895.1 Neisseria sp. P0021.S006 | reverse complement strand
ATTCATAACCATGCACGCGAAACAAAGCCAACAGCTGCTCACGGGCGCTTTCCAGTTGTCGGGCATTGGTCGGTAACACGTCGGCAACGTGTTCAGGAAGCTGCCAAGACTTCATGAGAATCTACCTCTGTTTTTTTTTGTAAACATAAAGGGCTGCTTAAATTTAAAACCAAATCAGCCTGACGACTGAAATTTTCCTGAATGCGTCAACGGCAAATCCGATGCGGCTTCAACAAAACTGATTTTAAATTTAAACAGCCCCTGAGTAACGGCTTCGAACCGTCAAGTTATTAAAATCAGACTTTACCATATTAAAACGAATTTTGCACCCTGTTTACAGAGAACGTAAAAAAACATTAAAAACAAAGGCCGTCTGAAAACCAAATGCATAGCTGCATCATTTTCAGACGGCCTTATTCATGCCTAAACAACTCGACGCTTAGCGCCAGTAACGCCACCAAGGCATATCGTCAGATCGCCATTCGTGTTGCAAGAACGGGCTTTGCGGGAAGTTGGTTTCCAAAACACGGCGTGTATCGGCAGCCAGTTGCGGCTTATCCAGTTTTTTATACGCCAATTCCATCATCGCCAAAGCTTCTTCGACGTAACGGGTATTTTGGTAACGGCTGACGATTTTTTGCGCACGGTTGGCCGCTGCGACATAAGCACCGCGTTTCATGTAATAACGCGCCACAGATATCTCGTTACCACCCAAAGCGTCCACCAGCTTGGCCATACGCTCGGTTGCATCAGCAGCGTATTTGCTGTTTGGATAACGTTGAACCAACTCGGCAAACGCCTGATA
>NZ_JBQCWZ010000609.1:0-805 GCF_051956895.1 Neisseria sp. P0021.S006 | reverse complement strand
ACCATGTATAAATCCCGCCTTCTTCCCCTGCCCGTATTGATTCTCTCCGCGCTGAACGCCTATGCGGCCAATACGCCGAATCCGCTTGATCAAATCGATAAAAACGTACCCAACCAATTCGACAAAGACTTCCGCGACAACCTCGATCAGATTCATTCGGTCGAAATCCAAAAACGCGAGCAGTCGGCATGGGATTTACAGAAAAAACAAGATAACGACACGGTTGCACAAGAGGTGCCGTCTGAAAACAATACCGAATGCTTGGATTACACCGGTATCGAGCTTTCCGGCATTACCCTTATCGATTCCCAAAAGATTGAAGCCAAGTTACCCAAATGCATCAATCAAAACAACATCAACCAACTGAACCGGGACATCGTTGCCGAGTATATCGCTCAAGGCTATCCGCATACGCAAATCAAATTTGAAACCACGTCTGAACGCGTCCTGAAATTGGCAGTCATCGAAGGCAAAATCCGTGAGATTACCGGCGGCTCCCGTACAGTCAACGTCGATACCCTCTTCCCCGATCATCAAGGCAAACCTCTAAACATCCAATACCTCGACCAAGGTATTGAACAGGCAAACCATGTTGCCGGCAACAACGTCAGCATCGATGTTTATCCGCATGATGACGGCACCGCCTCCATCCAACTCAACAACGATGCCCAAAAACATTGGGGCGGCAGCGTCACCATCGACAATAAAGGCAGCAAACCCAATACCACGACACTTCGCGGCAGCCTGAATATCGGCAGCCCGTTGGGATTGAGCGACTCCCTTTATCTAAACGGCTATACCAATC
>NZ_JBQCWZ010000608.1:0-805 GCF_051956895.1 Neisseria sp. P0021.S006 | reverse complement strand
TTCTTGAAGCCGCGCCGACCTTCCTGGCTGCCGCAGACCAACAAATCGCCAAAGAAGCCTTCAAATACTTTACTAAAGAGCAAGGTTTGAGCATCGAATTGGGCGTGAAAATCGGCGACATCAAATCCGAAGGCAAAGGCGTTTCCGTTGCTTACGAAACTGCTGCCGGCGAAGCCAAAACTGAAGTATTCGACAAACTGATCGTTGCCATCGGCCGTATTCCAAACACCAAAGGCCTGAACGCGGAAGCCGTAGGCTTGGAAAAAGACGAGCGCGGCTTTATCAAAGTAGATGGCGAATGCCGTACCAACCTGCCTAACGTATGGGCAATCGGCGACGTGGTCCGCGGCCCGATGTTGGCACACAAAGCCAGCGACGAAGGCGTTGCCGTTGCTGAGCGCATTGCCGGTCAAAAACCGCATATCGACTTCAACAACGTACCATTCGTGATTTACACCGATCCTGAAATCGCTTGGGTGGGTAAAACCGAAGAGCAGCTCAAAGCCGAAGGCGTGGAGTACAAAAAAGGTACTTCAGGTTTCGGTGCAAACGGTCGCGCATTGGCAATGGGCAAAGCCAAAGGTACGGTTAAAGTGTTGGCAGATGCCAAAACCGACCGTATCTTGGGCGTACACATGATCGGCCCGGTTGTCAGCGAATTGGTTACCGAAGGCGTGACTGCGCTCGAATTCTTCGCCAGCAGCGAAGACATCGCCCGCATTATCCATGCCCACCCAACCTTGTCCGAAGTGGTTCACGAAGCTGCATTGGCGGCTGACAAACGCGCTTTGCACGGTTGATAGAC
>NZ_JBQCWZ010000607.1:0-806 GCF_051956895.1 Neisseria sp. P0021.S006 | reverse complement strand
CCACGCTACGACTTATTTTCAGACGGCATTTGTATTCTGTATTTTGCGATTTCTATTAAAGCGCTGCTTCCGAGCGTTCACCGGTACGGATACGGATAGCTTCTTCAACCGGATAAATAAAGATTTTACCGTCACCGATTTTGCCAGAATGCGCGGTTTCCAAGATGGCATCAACAGCTTGATCGACTTTATCGTCAGCCAATACCAATTCGATTTTCACTTTAGGAAGAAAATCGACTGCGTATTCCGCGCCGCGATAAATTTCCGTATGGCCTTTTTGGCGGCCGAAACCTTTGACTTCGCTGACAGTCATGCCGGTAATGCCGATTTCAGTCAGGATTTCGCGTACATCGTCGAGTTTGAAAGGTTTGATAATGGCTTCGATTTTTTTCATATTGAGTCTCCTTATTTGCGAAAAGGCCGTCTGAAACATTCAGACGGCCTTTGTTCCATCAAGTTCGTTCAAATTTTATTTGAGTGAACTTATTTCTTTTTCTGAGCAGGCAGGTCGGTACATACGCCCAATGCCACTTCCGCAGCCATACCGATGGATTCGCCCAGGGTTGGGTGTGGGTGGATGGTTTTACCGATATCGGCTGCATCACAGCCCATTTCAATCGCCAAGCAGACTTCGCCGATCATATCGCCACCGTTAGGACCAACGATACCGCCGCCGATGATGCGGCCGGTTTCAGCATCAAAAATCAGCTTGGTGAAACCATTGTCGCAACCGTTGGCAATCGCACGGCCGGAAGCAGCCCATGGGAAGTTGGCTTTGGTGATTTTGCGGCCGGAGGCTTTGGCAG
>NZ_JBQCWZ010000606.1:0-806 GCF_051956895.1 Neisseria sp. P0021.S006 | reverse complement strand
CTCGGTTTGGGCATGGGCTGCAAATTCGGCTTCCTCGAGCCTTATGCCACGGTTGAAGAGTTCCTCAACGACCTGAAAAAACTGCAACGCTCGCTCCACGAAAACGGCAGCCAACTGCTGGCAGAAGGCCGTCTGGCCGACATTATCCGCAGCGTGTCCGTGTTCGGTTTCCACATGATGCCGCTCGACCTGCGCCAACACGCAGGCAAACACGCCGATGTGGTTGCCGAGCTTTTCCAACACGCAGGTTTGGAAGACTACAACAGCCTGAACGAAGAGCAAAAACAAGCCGCCCTGTTGCGCGAATTGAGCCATCAACGCCCGTTGTACAGCCCGTTCATCACATACAGCGACCATACCCGCCACGAGCTGGCAATTTTCAACGAAGCACGCAAAATCAAAGACGAATTCGGCGAAGATGCCGTGACGCAAAGCATTATTTCCAACTGCGAACAACCCAGCGACCTACTCGCCTTGGCATTGCTGCTGAAAGAAAGCGGCCTGTTGACGGTTGAAAACGGCAAACCGCGCAGCCGCATCAACATCGTGCCTCTGTTTGAAACCATCGAAGCGCTCGAAAACGCCTGTCCGGTCATGGAAACCATGTTCCGCCTCGACTGGTATGACGCCCTGCTCGAAAGTCGCGGCAACATCCAAGAAATCATGCTCGGCTACTCCGACTCCAACAAAGACGGCGGCTACGTTACCAGCTCATGGTGTCTGTATCAGGCCGAATTGGGCTTGGTCGAACTCTTCAAAAAATACGATGTACGCATGCGCCTGTTCCACGGCCGCGGCGGCAGCGT
>NZ_JBQCWZ010000605.1:0-807 GCF_051956895.1 Neisseria sp. P0021.S006 | reverse complement strand
TTGTTGCACAAAATGACGATGCGGAACGATTCAGGCAGCGACAGGGCGAGCGTCAGTGCCGTCAGCCCGTTTCCGGCAATCAATACGTCGCAATCCGTTTGCATGGTGTTGTCCTTGTTTGAGAGGTCGTCTGAAACGGCAATATGGACGGCAAATCAGGCGGGGCCCATGCCGTTGAACACATCTTTTTTCTTCAGCCCTGCCGCGAAGTCGAGCATACGCTGCAAAGGCAGTTTGGCGGCTTTGCCCAGCTTCCTGTCCAACAGGATTTCGTTGTGTCCGCTTGTCAGGGCGTATTTGATGCCACCCAGCGAATTCATTGCCATCCACGGGCAGAACGCGCAGCTTTTACAGCTTCCGCCGTTGCCCGCCGTCGGTGCGGCGATAAATTCTTTGTCAGGCGCCTGCTTTTGCATTTCGTGCAGGATGCCCAAATCGGTCGCCACGATGAATTTTTTTTCAGGACGCGATACGGCGGCTTTGAGCAGTTTGCTGGTCGAGCCGACCACGTCGCCCAGTTCGATGACGCTTTGCGGCGATTCAGGATGGACCAGCACCACCGCGTCGGGGTGTTCCGCCTTCAACGCCGCCAGCTCCTGCCCTTTGAATTCGTTATGGACGATGCACGAACCCTGCCACAAAAGCATATCCGCGCCCGTTTCGCGGCGGATGTAGTCGCCGAGGTGGCGGTCGGGCCCCCAAATCAGCTTCTCGCCGCGCGATTTCAGATACGACACGATTTCCAACGCCACCGAAGACGTTACCACCCAGTCGGCACGCGCTTTTACGGCAGCGGAAGTGTTGGCG
>NZ_JBQCWZ010000604.1:0-808 GCF_051956895.1 Neisseria sp. P0021.S006 | reverse complement strand
ATTTTACTGCCGATAATCTCTAATTGCATAAGTTATACTCCTATTTACAAGTTCCAATTTGTGTTGCAGAGATATAACGATCAGTTGTTATATAGCAATCCATCATTGGAATACAACAATCTAGTACCAGCCTGATTCGATCTTGACATAGTGTTTATTAAGCTAATGTTCGCTTCATACCATATCCTACCCTGTTTAGCAGGTAAAATATTTGTAGAATTTACAAAATATCTCCCCTATGTTGCCTATATGGATGTGGAGATAGGCTGCTTTTGTCTGATTGCTGTGGCAACTTATTAAAAGAAAGGTATTTGTTGTTTCAGACGACCTTTTGGCTCAAACCTTGAGAACCGCATGCGTGCGTTCCGCACACATCCTACTTGTTGAGTTTAGGTTTCATATGGGCTACGGCTTGCTCTTGCCAAATAGAGCTGGATTTCGCGGGAGAGCTATCCTTACCTATGGCGCATCAGGCATATTGCTCCATTAGGGCAATAACCGGTTTCAAACTTTGGTCATCGGAAAAATAAGTCTTCATAAAATCCAATAGCGACATGTTTGCATTCTTGACCGGGTGATGCACATCTGCACCTTTGTCCAGCATGGCTTTTAAAACGTCCAGTCTGTCGGGGATGCCGCCTATCATGGCCAAAGGAATTCCTTGGTCGGTATAGGTTTCAATGTTCGGATCCGCTCCGGCCTCCAACAGTACCATGGCCGCATCTCCGTTTTCTGCCCGCATCGCGTAATGCAGCGGTGTCATGCCGTAGATGTCTTGGGCGTTTACATGGACACCTTTGTCTATGTA
>NZ_JBQCWZ010000603.1:0-812 GCF_051956895.1 Neisseria sp. P0021.S006 | reverse complement strand
GGGTATGTATCTGATGCGTTTCCAGCCTAAGGAGGATCAATAATGGAATATTTCATGCTTTTGGCAACTGATGCCGAAGATGTCCACGAAGCACGCATGGCAGTACGCCCTGCTCATTTAGCACGCTTAGAAGAATTGAAAGCGCAAGGCCGTCTGCTGACTGCAGGCCCCAATCCTTTACCAGATAATCCAGAACGCGTTTCCGGCAGCCTGATTGTGGCTCAATTCGAATCTTTGGACGCTGCACAAGAATGGGCTGAACAAGACCCTTACGTCGATGCCGGCGTATACGCAGAAGTATTGATTAAACCCTTTAAAGCCGTATTCAAATGAGCAATATGCGTCAAATTATCGAGGAACGCCTGCAGGCGCTTGAGCCTGAGTTCTTCGATTTTGAAGATGAAAGCCACCTGCACGCCGGCCATGCCGGTAATAAAGGCGGCGGGCATTACGCCATAGTGGTGGTCAGCAACGCATTTGAAAACATTGGCCGCCTCCAGCGGCAACGTATGATTAAGCAGCTTTTACAGGACTTGTTTTCAGACGGCCTGATTCATGCACTCAGTATCAAAGCAGCCACGCCGGACGAATACTTCCATTAAGATTACTGCCCAAACTTTGATTTCCAATCATTAATTTAAAAGAGAAATACGATGAAAAAAACCTACTTTGCTTCAGCCTTGATGCTTGCTCTGACTTCCGGCACCCTGTTTGCCCAAACTTTGGTGACCGTCAACGGCCAAGCCATCGACAGCAGCGTTATCGATGACCAAATCGCTTCCGTACGCGCCAGCAACCCGAACGTTCAAGAC
>NZ_JBQCWZ010000602.1:0-815 GCF_051956895.1 Neisseria sp. P0021.S006 | reverse complement strand
GTGTAAGTTCAATTGGTTTGTTTAGGCTAAAGCAGGTAAAATAGCAATGTTGTCGATTTGACAACACACACTACCAAAATATAAATATCAATAATTAGGAGCATAAAAATGGAACACAAGCTGCCACAATTGCCTTATGAACTGGATGCGTTGTCCCCTCATCTGACCAAAGAAACTTTGGAATTTCACTACGGCAAACACCATCAAACTTACATCACCAATTTGAACAATCAAATCAAAGGCACTGAGTTTGAAGAAATGCCTTTGGAAGAAATCCTGAAAAAATCTTCCGGCGGTATGTTCAACAACGCTGCCCAAACGTGGAACCATACTTTCTACTGGCTGGGCTTTACCCCTAAAGGCCAAGGCAAACCTGCCGGCGAATTGGCTGCGGCCATCGATGCCAAATGGGGCAGCTTCGAGAAATTCCAAGAAGCGTTCGATGCTTGCGCGGCCGGTACTTTCGGCTCTGGTTGGGCATGGTTGGTGAAAACGCCTGCCGGTGAATTGGATCTGGTTTCTACTTCCAATGCAGGTACTCCGCTGACTACTGAAAACACTCCGCTGTTGACTTGCGACGTATGGGAACACGCCTACTATATCGACTACCGCAACAGCCGTCCTAACTACCTGAAAGGTTTCTGGGAAATCGTTAACTGGGATGAAGTTGCCAAACGCTTTGCCGCATAAAACGATATGAATGAAAAGGCCGTCTGAAGAATTTTCAGACGGCCTTTTTGTCGATATGGGCGTGATGAAATGGTTTAGATGAATGTTTTTTCTGTTTGATGCGCAAAATTATCATGGAGCAGAAA
>NZ_JBQCWZ010000601.1:0-815 GCF_051956895.1 Neisseria sp. P0021.S006 | reverse complement strand
GCCTAAACCTTAATAATTTATCCCACATTATGCCTACTCTACTCATCATCCGTCCGTCCAACCGTCCACAGCAAGATATCCAAACCTGCCATGCAGCCGGTTGGCAGGCTCAGGTATTGAGTCCGATTGAAATAGAGGCAGACCGTTCGGCACTAAACAAACTTCCCGAACAATTCAAGCAAGCCGATGTGGTGTTTTGGGTCAGCCCGACCACTATTGAAACTGCAGTACCGTATCTGACCTTTTCAGACGGCCCTAAAGTACACATTACCGTCGGCCAAACCAGCCAACATACTTTGGCGCAATTCTCCCCCTATCCCGTATTCTCTCCCGAAGATGGTAACGACAGCGAAGCCGTCTTGAGAATGCCTATTTGGAAAAACCTACCACCCAACGCCCGAGTTCTAATCATTCGAGGCCATGGAGGCCGTGATTTTCTAGCAGACAAACTGACCGAACTGGGTTTCCAAATCAACATCGCTGAAATCTATTTCAGACGGCCACACGCCATCGATTGGCAGAACTTTAAAACTGAAGACATCGCCGCCGCCTACGTTACATCCGGCGAGCTCGCGCGCGAATTTTTCCATCAGATTCCGCCGCAATTTTCCCGATTCTTCGAATCCTTGCTATACTTTACCCACCATCCTCGCATTGCCGATGCGCTTCGCATCGTCGGTGCCAAACATGTAGAAACCGTCACTTCTTTATCCGCTGCACTTTCATCCATACCACAAAGGAGCCAAGCAGTGAACCCAGTCGAAGACAATAAAGATACCCAACAAGTTGCCAATACGGCAACTACGGCGCCTGAA
>NZ_JBQCWZ010000600.1:0-815 GCF_051956895.1 Neisseria sp. P0021.S006 | reverse complement strand
CGCGTATCTTGAGCGTTGCCGTGAAGACAATGTCGTGCATACGGAAATATTTTTCGATCCGCAAACCCATACTGCGCGGGGTGTGGCGTTTGAAACCGTGATTAACGGCATTGTCCGCGCCTGTCATGAAGCCGGACAGCAATGGGGTATAAGTACGCGTTTGATTATGTGTTTCCTGCGCCATTTGTCGGAAGAAAGCGCATTTGAAACCTTAAATCAGGCTTTGCCTTATAAAGAACACATCATTGGCGTAGGCTTGGATTCGAGCGAATTGGGGCATCCGCCGTCTAAGTTTGAGCGCGTGTTTGCGCAGGCGCAGGCGGAGGGTTTGTTGACGGTGGCACATGCTGGAGAAGAAGGCCCGCCCGAATATGTTTATGAGGCTTTGGACTTGCTGCATGTCCGCCGTATCGATCATGGCGTACGGGCGGAAGAAGATGAGGCGTTGATGGCGCGTTTGATTAAAGAACAAATGCCCTTGAGCGTTTGCCCATTGAGCAATTTGAAATTAAAAGTGTTCCCTGAAATGGCGAAACACAATTTGCGCCGTATGTTGCAACGTGGCGTCTTGGTAACCGTCAATTCCGATGATCCGGCATATTTCGGCGGCTATATGAACCGCAATTTTGAAGCGCTTGCCGAGGCTTTAGATTTGAGTGCGGAAGAAATCAAAACCTTGTGCACCAATTCGTTCCGCGCTTCGTTTTTGAGCGAGGAGGAAAAGGAAGAGTGGATACGGAAGATTGAAGGTTTTGATGCTGAATAACGATAAAAGGCCGTCTGAAAAAGTTTTAGACGGCCTTTTATCGTTATTC
>NZ_JBQCWZ010000599.1:0-818 GCF_051956895.1 Neisseria sp. P0021.S006 | reverse complement strand
GGTGTGCAGACCGGTGAAAGAAGGCAGGATGGACGGATGGATATTGATCAGGCGGTTTTCATAATGGGCGCAGAATTTGGGAGTCAAAATGCGCATAAAGCCCGCCAATACAACCAAATCGGGCTGATAGGCATCGATTTTTTCCATCATAGCCTGATCAAATGCCAGACGCGAGTCGAAGTTTTTATGGTTCAAACTGTCAGTGGCAATACCGCGCTCTGCCGCCCATGCCAATCCGGCAGCGGTCTCGCTGTTGCTCAATACGGCTGCAATGTTGGCATCGGGAATATTGGCATTCACAATCGCCTGCATATTGCTACCGCGTCCGGAAATAAGGATGACGATATTTTTCATCATAATTCCTTGTTTGTTTGGAACAAAGGCCGTCTGAAACGGAATTTTTCAGACGGCCTTTTATCCGTTGTTTAAGGGCGTAAGCCTTGATTCGGATTATTGAACTTTTTGTACGTCAACTTGTACTGGTTGTTGTGCAGCAGCATCAGGCGCGCCGACTTTAACCAGTTTCACGTCGAATACCAAAGTAGCGTTCGGGCCGATTTTATCGCCGGCGCCAACTTCGCGGTAAGCCAGTTTGGCCGGGATGTAGAATGTTGCTTCGCCGCCTTCTTTCAAGAGTTGGATACCTTCAGTCCAACCTGGAATCACTTGGCTTACAGGGAAGCTTGCAGGGCCGCCGTTGGCTTTGCTACTGTCAAATACGGTACCATCAATCAGACGGCCTTCGTATTCAACGGTAACCACATCGTCTTTAGTCGGTTTTTTGCCTTCGCCTTCTTTGGTGATTTTGTATTGCAGAC
>NZ_JBQCWZ010000598.1:0-818 GCF_051956895.1 Neisseria sp. P0021.S006 | reverse complement strand
ATATCGCCAACGAAATCGATGCCAAAATCCGTGCGGCAGTCGGTATCAATGTCGATATCACCGAAGGCAAATTGGACGATACCGACGGCGAACGTCCTTAGGAATAAGTCTGTTTGAAATTAAAGGTCAAACAAGACCAAATAAAAGGCCGTCTGAAATCCGACCATTAATCGGATTTCAGACGGCCTTTTATTCAATACTGCTTAAAGCCCTAATGCCTGAGCATGAAACTCAATATGCGAATCGATAAAGCTGGCAATAAAGAAATAGTCATGCCCATAGCCCGGGCGTACTTTATATTGGATATTGAAACCTTTTTCGCGTGCTGAGCGGACAAACACTTCCGGTTGCAGAACTTCAGGATACAAAGCATCTTCACTGCCGACATCAATCAAAACAGGCAATTTATGCGAGGCCGTCTGGAGCAGCTCTGTACTGTCATAGCGTTTCCATGTTTCCACGTTTTGGCCCAAATAAGCTGACAACGCCTGCCTGCCACCTTCCGTATCGATAGGATGACATAAAGGCGCAAAGGCAGAAACTGCAGCATATCGGCCGGGATGCTTCAAAGCTAAATGCAGCGCTCCATGCCCACCCATGCTGAAACCTGCAATGCTTCGCTCTTGCGTTACTGGAAAATGATGCTCGATCAAATCAGGCAATTCTTGGCTGATATAGCTTTCCATTTGGTAATGCTGCGCCCAAGGTGCTTCAGTTGCATTGACATAAAATCCAGCGCCCTGTCCAAGATAATGTTCCTCGCCGTCAGCAACATGCAGACCGCGTGGCGAGGTATCCGGAAAAACCACGATAATATT
>NZ_JBQCWZ010000597.1:0-819 GCF_051956895.1 Neisseria sp. P0021.S006 | reverse complement strand
GCTTATGCCAGCGGTCACTCCCAATTTGCCCAATACCTGCAATTGCCTTACGTTGCCGGCGCAAACGAAGTGGTGATTTTCTGTACCGCTATGTGTGGCGCATGTCTTGGCTTTTTGTGGTTTAACGCCTATCCGGCGCAAGTCTTTATGGGCGATGTCGGCGCACTCGCGCTTGGCGCGGCGCTCGGTACCGTTGCCGTCATCATCCGCCAAGAATTTGTCCTCGTCATCATGGGTGGCCTGTTTGTTGTTGAAGCCATTTCCGTTATGTTGCAAGTCGGTTGGTACAAACGAACCAAAAAACGCATCTTCCTGATGGCACCCATCCATCACCACTACGAACAAAAAGGCTGGAAAGAAACCCAAGTCGTCGTCCGTTTCTGGATTATTACCATCGTCTTGGTGCTGATTGGTTTGAGTACCCTCAAAATCCGCTAAATCTCCAAAGGCCGTCTGAAAATTTCAGACGGCCATTATGTAAGGTAAGCATGCTTGCCTGAATCCTACGTCTCAAAATAAATCCCGCAATAATCCACACAGAAAGTCCCCAAGCATGTACCAATCTTTTGGCGGTGCAACCGGCATCCGCACCCTGACCGACCGTTTCTACGACTTGATGGAACTTGAGCCGCAATACCAAGCCTTGCGCCAAATGCACGGCGAAGACATGACCCTGATACGCGAAAAGCTCTACGAATTTTTTAGCGGCTGGCTCGGCGGCCCGCAACTTTTTGTCGAAAAATACGGCAATCCCCAACTGCGCGCCCGCAATATGCCTTTTGCCGTCAACGTACAAGTCCGCAACGAATGGATCGCCTG
>NZ_JBQCWZ010000596.1:0-823 GCF_051956895.1 Neisseria sp. P0021.S006 | reverse complement strand
GCCCAGATGATACCGCTGTCGTTGTAATAAACGGTACAGGTTTCATTAGCGTTGGTTTCTTTGTTAGGTTCTGCCTTCAAAATATAACCTGAATCGGAAGGATTAGGCATAGAAGCTGTACCTTCGGAAAAACTAATATTGAAATATTGATTCTGCTGTAAATTTTTAGCAGGAAAATCCTTATTACCAGGAAAATCCTTAAATGTCCTTTTTTGAGTGTAGTAGCGTTCGAGCTGTTGGGCGTTATGAAGCATCTGCGTGCGGACGGCGGCAAGGCGCGTTTGGCGGATATAGTTTTGATAAGACGGATATGCGATGATAGCAAGAATGGCTGCAATCACAACGACTATCAGCAGCTCGATAAGCGTGAAGCCTTGTTGGTGTTTCATTGTATTTATGTCGTGAATAATTAGAATAAGACGTGGATATTATAGTAGTTTTCTTGCGGCTTAAATGTTCAGATTCGGAGGGAGTTTGGGAATTTATGTAAATGAGGTGCAAGTTCTGAAAAATGTTTACTGACCTTTATTTTTTATTTCAATAAGTTAAACTTCAATTTAAGCCGGCTGTCTCTTGGTCAGCCTGGGTCTTTACAGTAAAATCCAGTTGTTTTTTTGTTTCTATCAATACATTTGTTGCTTGTCTGCGACGTTATTTAATTGAATTGGTTTCTTTTATATGTCTAAAGTTTTCAAGTGGGCGGCCGGTACGGCTGTTATCGTGGCTGCAGCTTTCGGCGGCTGGTCTTTGATGAAGCCTGAGCCTCAGTCTTCTTTTATTACAGAAGTGGTCAAACGCGGCGATATTCGTCAAACCGTGTCGG
>NZ_JBQCWZ010000595.1:0-824 GCF_051956895.1 Neisseria sp. P0021.S006 | reverse complement strand
CTTATATGAATGATACGTTATGGAGTTTAGCAACATGGCACAAAATAATTTAATTAATCCAAATTCAGATAAAAATACTGTAGATCAACTAGATTTGTCAGATCGAAATAATTTCCCTTTATTCATAAAAAAAATAACCATAGATCGATTAAAACAAATTAATAATCTAACTGTAGAATTTAAGCATCCTATCTCCATTATTGCAGGTGTCAACCGTTCAGGAAAAACCACTATGCTGACCACAATTGCATGTAGTCATGAGAATTTCAAAAAGAGGAATATAACGAATGGCATTCTAGAAAGGCATACATGGCAAGATTTTATGAAATTCACAGTAAATGATTGCCAAAATGATGATTACAAATATTCCATTGAATATAAAATTGGTGGCAAAATCCAAACAAAGAGTGGAAAGCGAAATCAGTTTACGAAAAAATGGTCTGGGGTAGCAAAAAAAGAAGGACAAATTAAAAATAGGGAAGTTAGATATATAGACCTATCTAGACTATTACCTGCTCGTAATTTTGGAAAGGCTATTCTACGAAAAAATCCCAGCAACAGTGCTGTAGATGCAAAACTAACGATGTGCTTATCGCATATTTTAGAAACTAATTTTACTATAACAACCCAATTTTCTCATCAAGATAAGGACACTTTTTGCTATCAAGGGTTATACTCTAGTTTTAATGCTGCCTCAGGCGAAGAATCTTTAATTAGATTATTAAGAGAGATTATAGAGGCATCAGAAAAATCATTAATTTTAATTGATGAAATAGAGGCTAGCTTACACCCCAAAATTCAACGTAGGCTAATAGATATTCTAT
>NZ_JBQCWZ010000594.1:0-824 GCF_051956895.1 Neisseria sp. P0021.S006 | reverse complement strand
ACGTTGCCCTGCGTGTTGAAGATACTGCCGACGCTGATGTATTCCGCGTTTCCGGCCGTGGCGAATTGCACCTGACCATTTTGTTGGAAAACATGCGCCGTGAAGGCTTTGAATTGGCAGTCGGTAAACCGCGCGTGGTATTCCGTGAAATCAACGGTCAAAAATGCGAGCCTTACGAAAACCTGACCGTGGACGTACCTGATGACAACCAAGGTGCCGTTATGGAAGAGCTTGGCCGTCGCCGTGGCGAATTGACCAATATGGAAAGCGACGGTAATGGCCGTACCCGTCTGGAATACCACATTCCTGCACGCGGTCTGATCGGTTTCCAAGGCGAATTCCTGACTTTGACCCGCGGCACCGGCTTGATGAGCCACGTTTTTGACGACTATGCTCCGGTTAAACCTGATATGCCCGGCCGTCACAACGGCGTACTGGTTTCTCAAGAGCAAGGTGAAGCCGTTGCTTACGCCCTGTGGAACTTGGAAGACCGCGGCCGTATGTTCGTTTCTCCAAACGACAAAGTCTACGAAGGTATGATTATCGGTATTCACAGTCGCGACAACGACTTGGTGGTAAACCCTCTGAAAGGTAAAAAACTGACCAACGTCCGCGCCAGCGGTACAGATGAAGCCGTGCGCCTGACTACGCCGATCAAATTGACTTTGGAAGGCGCAGTTGAGTTCATCGACGATGACGAACTGGTTGAAATTACGCCACAATCCATCCGCCTGCGTAAACGCTACCTGAGCGAATTGGAACGTCGCCGTCATTTCCAAAAAACTGGACTAATTCTGTTTGATTGATACGTTTTAAAATTAAGG
>NZ_JBQCWZ010000593.1:0-824 GCF_051956895.1 Neisseria sp. P0021.S006 | reverse complement strand
GCGAATACTGACATTCCACTCGCGCTGGTTGGCATTATCAAAGCCGTAAATTTCCCCCATATCAATCAATGCCTGGGTAACGCCTTGCTGCTTCAACAATTCGGCTACTTTGTCGGTGATATAGCCCTGCGCAATGCCGTTGAGCGACAAGCCCATGCCTTTTTGGGCAAAACGGATTTCTTTGGTATCAAAATCGACTTTGTTAAAATCCACTAATTCGAGCGTTTCTTTAATACTGCGTTCGGATGGCGGCGTTTCAGTTTTGGGGTTTCGTCTGAAGTGGTCGGCATACAGATTCCACAAAGGCTGAATGCTGGGATCAAATGCACCCTGCGTCAGCTGATGGATATCTCGGCTGATACTGAGCAGCTGCAAAAAATCGGATGGCGGATTTTTCAGACGGCCTTCTCGGTTTAAGCGGCTAATCATGCTGTCATCCCGATACAGGCTGAAGATTTTTTCCAATCGTGAAACTTCCGCCAATACTTTGTTGACCAGTATTTCCGCCTGCTTGCGCTCAACGCCGAACAAACGCAACTCCGCACCCGAACCCAACGCAATACCTCTCCAAATAACTGGCTGCTCTTCTTGATTCAGGCTGGCCGGATGAGTCGGCTGATTGGTTCTGCGGCTAATGGCAAAGGGAATGCCGACACCAGCGGCAAGTGTGGCGGCGATGGCAAGGAAACGGCGGCGCGTTAAGGGGGTGGACATAAAGTATTCCTTGGATTTTTATCTTTACATTGAAAGCCGCATTCATTAAATCATCAATCGACAGCTTCCAACATAAAGGCCGTCTGAAACAGTTTCAGACGGCCTTTATT
>NZ_JBQCWZ010000592.1:0-828 GCF_051956895.1 Neisseria sp. P0021.S006 | reverse complement strand
GTTCGGCCCGGCATTATCTGATTCATGTATTTTTATTACCCGAACAAAAGGCTTTTCAGTATAATACCGCCCGAAAATTCCCTTATCTGTTGAGAAGTTAAGGCCAAAAACCAAACTTTTTGCAGACCAATCCGACGATGCCGTCCCGCAAGCGGCTTTCCCAAAAGGAATATTTTTAAATGAGTTCTTCAAATCAAAGCGTTTTGGAACGATTGTTCAACCTGAGTGCCAATCAGACCAACGTCCGCACTGAAATCATGGCCGGTTTGACCACCTTCCTCGCCATGTGTTACATCATCATCGTCAATCCCCTGATTTTGGGCGAAACCGGTATGGATATGGGTGCCGTATTTGTGGCCACCTGTATCGCTTCCGCCATCGGCTGTTTCGTGATGGGCTTTGTCGGCAACTACCCAATCGCCCTTGCGCCGGGCATGGGCTTGAACGCCTATTTTACCTTTGCCGTCGTCAAAGGCATGGGCGTGGACTGGCGTGTGGCTTTAGGTGCCGTTTTCATTTCCGGCATCATTTTCATCCTGTTCAGCTTCTTTAAAGTGCGTGAAATGCTGGTCAATGCGCTGCCTATGGGCTTGAAAATGTCGATTGCCGCAGGTATCGGCCTCTTCTTGGCATTGATTGCACTCAAAGGCGCAGGTGTGATTGTGGCCAACCCTGCCACATTGGTCGGCTTGGGCGACATCCACCAGCCTACCGCCCTGCTGGCGATGGCAGGCTTTGTCATGGTGGTTGCACTCGGCCACTTCCGCGTCAAAGGCTCCATCATCATTACCATTCTGACGCTGACCGCCGTCTCCACCGTCTTGGGCT
>NZ_JBQCWZ010000591.1:0-828 GCF_051956895.1 Neisseria sp. P0021.S006 | reverse complement strand
GCAATACATCCAATTCGTCGCCGTCTTCGTCCAAAGTTTGCGGAATGAAGCCGTAGTTGGTCGGCTTGGCGAAAATTGCCGGTTCAACGCGGTCGAGTTGGAAAGCGGCCAGTTTGCGGTTCCATTCGATTTTGTGGTTGCTGCCCGCTGGGATTTCGTTGACAACGTTGATGATGCCGCCATCCACATCGCCCGGGGTCAGGATTTTGTTGAAGTCTGCCATGATGGTTTCCTTTGATTTTAAAGAGAGTCAAACGGCGAAAGTATAGCAAACCCAAGGCCGTCTGAAAATGTGAAACTGTCGTATTCAGACGGCCTTTTTGGCATTCAGCCTTTTAATCAATTCTAAAATTGCGCGTTTATTGGAAGGCGAAAACACTTTTTCCGCCGCTTCTTCCGCACCAAACCAACCGTAGGCAACGTGTTCGTCCGGTTGCAGGACAATGGGCGTATCACGCGGAATTTGGGCGGAGAAGATGTGTTCGCGGTTTTCAAACACACCTTTGGGATAGCGATGGCGCCAGTGATGATAGATTTCATAAACGGTGCTGTCGTGCCAGTTTTCCAGCAGACCGTCTGCAAGGCGGATACCGGTTTCTTCCCACACTTCGCGCCATGCGGTTTCTTCGATACGCTCGCCTTCTTCCAAGCTGCCGGTAACCGACTGCCAAAAACCTTGCGGCGCCGTGCGTTCAATCAGCAGGATATTGCCGTCTTCATCATGCAAGACAACCAAAGCGGAAACGGGATACTTCAAAGGCTTACCGCTCATGACTTGTCCTTGCCGGTTTGGTTGGGGAGGCTGATTTTTTGTAGTAAGTAAACCAA
>NZ_JBQCWZ010000590.1:0-828 GCF_051956895.1 Neisseria sp. P0021.S006 | reverse complement strand
CAATCGTGGCAGGCGGTTTGCCGCTGACATCATAAACCACGCGGTTGATGCCTTTGACTTCGTTGATGATGCGGTTGGACACTCGACCAAGCAGCGAGTATGGCAGCTCAGCCCAGTGGGCAGTCATAAAGTCGCTGGTAATCACGGCACGCAAAGCTACGACATAATCGTAAGTACGGCCGTCGCCCATTACGCCGACGGATTTCACAGGCAGGAATACGGCAAAGGCTTGGCTGGTCAGATCGTACCAAGATGTGCCGTTTTCATCGGTAGTATTGCGCAATTCTTGAATGAAAATATCGTCTGCTTGACGGAGCAAGTCGGCGTATTCTTTTTTCACTTCGCCCAAGATACGCACACCCAAACCTGGGCCCGGGAACGGATGACGGTACACCATTTCACGCGGCAGACCCAAAGCGACGCCCAATTCGCGTACTTCGTCTTTGAACAAGTCGCGCAACGGCTCAAGCAATTTGAGCTTCATGTTTTCAGGCAGGCCGCCGACATTGTGGTGGGATTTGATGGCATGGGCTTTTTTGGTTTTCGCGCCTGCGGATTCGATTACGTCAGGGTAAATCGTACCTTGCGCCAACCATTTGGCGTTAGTGAGTTTTTTCTCTTCAGCGTCAAATACTTCGATAAATTCCGCACCGATGATTTTGCGTTTTTTCTCCGGATCGGTCACGCCGGCAAGTTTCGCCAAAAACTGCTCTTCGGCATCAACGTGAATCACGCGTACTCCTAAGTTGCGGGCAAACATGTCCATCACCATTTTGCCTTCGTTCAAACGCAACAGACCGTGGTCAACAAACACGCAGGTCAGTTGGT
>NZ_JBQCWZ010000589.1:0-829 GCF_051956895.1 Neisseria sp. P0021.S006 | reverse complement strand
CAATCCTGCATTGAAATGGCCGCTGTAAGGGTTTAGGCTAAAACAAAAGGCCGTCTGAAAATTATTTCAGACGGCCTTTAATATTAAACATTGATTATTTAAAGTTTGGAAACTAAGAATATCCCGGCTTGGTTATCCGACTTGCGCCAACTGTTGGCGCATTTCATCGATAACGGCTTTGTAATCCGGTTTGCCAAAAATCGCCGAACCGGCGACAAACGTATCCGCACCCGCCGCCGCAATTTCAGCAATATTGTCTGTTTTCACGCCGCCATCGACTTCCAATGCGATATGGCGGCCGCTTTGCCGTTCATACTCGTCCAACATCTCGCGCACTTTGCGGATTTTCACCAGTGTATTCGGGATAAAGCTTTGTCCGCCGAAGCCCGGGTTGACCGACATCAGCAACACCATATCCAGTTTGTCCAAAACGTTTTCCAGAATATTGACCGGCGTGGCAGGATTCAATACTAAGCCTGCCTGGCAGCCGTATTCTTTAATCAAACCCAAGCTGCGGTCGATGTGGCGGCTGGCTTCCGGATGAAAGGTAATGATATTGGCACCGGCTTTGGCAAACGCATGAATCAAATCGTCCACCGGCTCAACCATCAAATGCACATCGACCGGCACGGTTGCATACGGTTTCAAAGCCGCGCAAACCATAGGGCCGAAAGTCAGATTCGGCACATAATGATTGTCCATCACGTCAAAATGAATCAAATCCGCACCGGCGCGGATAACTTCGGCAACCTCTTCGCCCAAGCGGGCAAAATCAGCGGACAAAATACTGGGGGCAATACGGTAGTCGGTCATGTTTATTCTCCTAAAG
>NZ_JBQCWZ010000588.1:0-830 GCF_051956895.1 Neisseria sp. P0021.S006 | reverse complement strand
CTCACGCGATAGGGCGACGCGTGCGGTAATGGCGGAATGCGGTACTTCTCGTTTGCGCTGTTCCAAAACGACCGGGACGGCGATTTCGGTATAAATTTGGGTAAACGTACGCGTATCGGCTGCTCGGCGGGCAGCTCCGATTATCCACATTAATAAAATCACCACACCATACAACATTGCCTGCCAGACGTTGCCTTCCATAACGGCATTAATCGCCCAGCCGCCAAACACGGGATAAACCAGCAAGAGCAGATTATCCAAGCCGACGAGAGAGAAGGTTGTGATGAGTTTGCGGCGGTGTGTTTGACCGATGTGTTTCAACATTTTCCACATGGCTGCCCTCCTTATTTAGTATTGAGGGTTTGCGCCATTAATTCGGCCAATGCGTCCAAATCGGCAAACAGTCGGGCTGCACGTTTTTCACCGAAGGCGGTAAAAATTCGTTTGCTGAATTCCTGCATGTTTTGCACCAATGGTGCGGCGGATTCCTTGCCTTGCTCGGTCAGCGACAATAAGCGTTCGCGTTTGTCTTGTTCGCTTTCTTGAAATGTCAGCAAGCCTTGTTCCGCCAGCGTTTTGCATGTGCCGGAAACGGTTTGCTTGGGCAGACTCCATTCTTCGCCTATGTATTTTTGAGTACGGCTGCCTTCGGTGGCCAAGGTGTAGAGAACGGCGAAGGTATTGTAGTTGGTGTTTTGCTGTTTAATCCATTGGTCGAATGCGCTGTCTATATGACTGATGCGCATACCGAGTTGGTCGAGCTGATTCATAAATTGGTCTCTATATTGACTAATTGGATGCAGATTATAGTCATATTTAGGACTAATTGC
>NZ_JBQCWZ010000587.1:0-832 GCF_051956895.1 Neisseria sp. P0021.S006 | reverse complement strand
ACATTCTCCGTCAAGGCACAGGACTACTTCTCACCCTCACGCCCGTTGGTGCCGCATTGGCCAAACCGGCCTCTCCTGCGCAATTCCTTGCCGTCCGCAGTTGGCCGGCGCACGCCTACACACGCGTTACCCTTGAGAGCAACCACTCGATGAAATACCAACATTGTATGTTGGACAACCCCAGCCGGTTGGTTGTAGATATTCAAGGAGCGGAAATCAACAGCGTCCTGCAAGGCATTTCCAGCAAAGTGCTGTCTAACGACCCTTTTATCCGCAGCATTCGTGCTGGTCAAAATACGCCCAATACCGTGCGTATCGTCATCGACCTCAAACAAAGCTCCCATCCGCAAGTCTTTGCGCTCGCCCCCGTCGGCAACTTCAGAAACCGCTTGGTTATCGACCTCTATCCGCACGGCGCAGATGCCAACGACCCGATGATGGCCTTGCTCAACGGCAATGTCCCCAAACAACGTCCGAATACCAATATCGCATACGACACCCCTGCCCCTAAAAACAATCGCGGCAGCGGCGGCAACCGCCGTCCCGTGATTATGATTGACCCCGGTCACGGTGGCGAAGACCCCGGCGCAATCGGCCCGAGCGGCCTCAAAGAAAAAAACGTTGTACTCTCCATTGCACGCGAAACCAAAAAACGCCTCGAAGCCTTGGGTTACAACGTATTCATGACGCGCAACGAAGACATCTTTATCCCATTGGGCGTACGCGTTGCCAAAGGCCGTGCACGCAATGCCGACGTATTCGTGTCCATCCACGCCGATGCCTTTACCAGCCCGTCCGCTCGCGGTACCGGCGTATATATGCTCAATACCAA
>NZ_JBQCWZ010000586.1:0-832 GCF_051956895.1 Neisseria sp. P0021.S006 | reverse complement strand
TTCCTGCAAGGCGGCGATGGCGTTGTTGATGATGTCGTTTTGGTCTTCATTGGGCTGAACGCCGAGAATACGGACGTTTTCGGGAAAGCCGTTGGGGAAGAAATGGTGGGTCAGCCCTTGGTAGGCTTCGCCTATGGTTTCGTGCGTGATGATAAGCAGGCCGATCATGATGTGTTCCTAGTGTTGGTTTGAGGCCGTCTGAAAACCTTTCAGACGGCCTTGGTTTTATTTGTTGTTTAAGGCGTAGATTTCGCCGAGGTTGCGCCAACAGCCGGCGGCATCCATGCCGTAGCCGAAGACGTAGCGGTTGGGTACGTCCAAACCGACATAATCGGCTTTGGTTGGTTTTTCTTTGTCGATCAGTTTGTTGGCAAACACGGCCGCACGGCAGCTTGCCGCGCCCATTTTCAACAGTTTTTCCTGAATGGCGGCCATGGTGTGGCCTTCGTCTAAAATATCGTCCAAAACGACTACATGACGGCCTTTGATTTGCTCGGGGTCGGGCATGCGTTTCCAGTTGAACACGCCGCCTGCGAGTTTGTCTCCGTAGCGGGAAACGTGGACGTAGTCAAAGTCCAAAGGAAAGCGCAACAGCGGCAGCAGCTGCCCGGTAAACACCACCGCGCCACCCATTACCGGCAGGAGCAGGGGGTATTTGTCGCCCAAGTCGCGGGTAATGTCGTCGGCAACTTTTTGCAAGGCTGCGCGGCATTGTTCTTGGTCAAACAGCAAATCGGCATTGTCCAGCATGGCTTGGGTTTCAAGGCGTTTGGTTTCTAAGTCGGTCATGATAGATCGTGTTGAGTGCGGTTAAAAACAAATTATATAGCGG
>NZ_JBQCWZ010000585.1:0-833 GCF_051956895.1 Neisseria sp. P0021.S006 | reverse complement strand
GAATAAACAACTATATCCACAATGTTTATGGCAAATGGTGGGATTTGGATAAAGCACCCAGCTGGGTAACCAGTACCGGCCTGCAATACTCCATCCAGCATCGAAACTATGCCAAACCTGTCCATAAAAACGGTTTGGAAGTGGAAATGAACTATGATTTCGGCCGCTTTTTTACCACCCTGTCTTACGCCTATCAAAAAACCAACCAGCCGACCAATTATAGCGATGCCAGCGAATCGCCCCGCAACTCTTCTAAAGAAGACCAAATCAAACAAGGCTACGGCTTAAGCAAAATTTCCCGCTTGCCCCGAGATTACGGTCGGTTTGAATTAGGGTCCCGATGGTTGGGCAACAAATTGACCATCGGCGGCATTATGCGCTATTACGGCAAAAGTACACGGGCAACGACTGAGGAGGAATTTGTTGACGGTACAACCGGTGCTAATACCTACTCTTCACATCAAATGGGCAGAAGGGTGATCAAAAAAACAGAAAGCATCAACAGACAGCCGATGATTTTTGATTTCTATGCCAATTATGAACCGAAGAAAAACCTTATCCTTCGTTTCGACATTCAAAATGCGTTCAATAAACGCTATGTCGATCCTTTGGATGCCGCAAACGATGCCGCAACCCAGCGCTATTTCAGCGTATTTGAAAGAAAAGGCGGTTGGGATGATGAAGAGGTCGAATGCGATGCCAACGGTTTATGCAATGGCAAATATGGCGGTACGACACGCTCCGTCTTAAACAACTACGCACGAGGCAGGACTTTGCTGTTTACCATCAGTTATAAGTTCTAAACCTATCTATCAGCGGTCTTAATATTACAC
>NZ_JBQCWZ010000584.1:0-833 GCF_051956895.1 Neisseria sp. P0021.S006 | reverse complement strand
CATTATGACATCTTCCACACATCCCCAAAAAAACTGTTTCCATTGCGGACTTGAAGTCCCGGAGCATCTGCATCTGACGGTTCGTTTTGAAGACGAAGAACACGAAACCTGCTGCGCCGGCTGCCAAGCGGTGGCGCAGAGTATCATTGATGCCGGTTTGGGCAATTATTACAAACAGCGTACCGCAGACGCGGAAAAATCTGAATTGCCGCCGCCGGAAGTGTTGTCACAATTAAAGCTGTACGATTTGCCCGAAGTGCAGGCGGATTTTGTCGAGGTCGGCGCAGGGGATGAGCGCGAGGCGGTGTTGATGCTGGGCGGCATTACCTGCGCCGCGTGTGTGTGGCTGATTGAACAACAGTTGTTGCGCATGAAGGGCGTGGTGCGCGTGGATTTGAATTATAGTACCCACCGCTGCCGCGTGGTGTGGGACAGCGCCCACATCGAATTGTCGGACATTTTGCTGAAAATCCGCCAAACCGGTTATACCGCCGCGCCTTATGATGCGCAAAAAATCGAAGTGCAGGCGCAGAAGGAGCGTAAGCAGTTTATCGTCAGATTGGCCGTGGCCGGACTGGGTATGATGCAGACGATGATGTTTGCTCTGCCGACTTATTTTTACGGCGGCGACATCGAGCCGCTTTATTTGGAAATCCTGCATTGGGGCGGCTTTTTGATGGTGTTGCCCGTTGTGTTTTACAGCGCGTTGCCATTTTACCGCGGCGCATGGCGCGACTGGAAAAACCGCCGTGTCGGCATGGATACGCCGATTGCCATTGCCATTGTGATGACCTTTATTGCGGGTATTTACAGCCTGGCCACCAACGCAGGGC
>NZ_JBQCWZ010000583.1:0-835 GCF_051956895.1 Neisseria sp. P0021.S006 | reverse complement strand
AGCCTCTATTGCTTGGCAGGAATAGGTTAAAAATATATCATGACGTAATATCTAGTAAATATATGGTTGAATGCGCGCACATTGGTTAGTACCATAATTTTCGAACAGGGGATCCGTTTTGAAAAAACATCACAATATTAAATTAATTACAGCTTCTATCGCTTTAATGACATCGCTCAGTGCCTCTGCGGGTTTGGGGGGCTTGAATGTTCAATCTCATTTGGGTGAGCCTTTTACAGGCAGTATCACTGTGACTGGTGAGGAAGCTCAGGCTCTGCTCAATGGCGGTAAGGCCACTATTTCAAATGGCAATTTGCGCGCGGCGGTACGCAAATCAGGCGATAAGGCAGTCGTTACTATCCGCTCTTCTCAAGCCATCAAAGATCCTGTTTTGGTTTTCCAAGTAGGTATCGGCGCGCAATCGCGTGAATACACCGCCATTATCGATCCGGCCGGATATGATTCTAAAGATGCTGCATCTGTTCGTACCCGTCCGGCCACTGAATCTCAATCCTCCGAGCCGACACGTAATGTCCAACAGCCTGCAACGAAAAATAATAAAGCAGCAGGTAATCAGGCCACTCAGGTGCGTAAGGATGTGCAGCGTAAGGCTGAGAAAAAACAAGTTCAGACGGCCTCTGCTAAAAACGACACTGCCTCACGTTTAGGCAGACAGCATTTGGTGCGTACGGGTGAAACCCTGATGGCCATTGCGTCGAGCATCCGTCCGCAAGGTATGACCTTGGATCAAACCATCCAGGCTTTGGTAAATGCCAACCCGGATGTGTTTATTGATAATAATGCCAACCGTATGTTGGCAGGTAAAGTACTGAAT
>NZ_JBQCWZ010000582.1:0-836 GCF_051956895.1 Neisseria sp. P0021.S006 | reverse complement strand
TCGGAAGCCGCTTTATCGTCAGGCGTACCGCTTACTGGAATGATATCTTGTGCTGGCTGAATATTAGACTTCTCGGCAACCGGCATAGCGTCACTAGAAGTTTGCGGCGTAAACTGCCATGCCGTCACAGCAATGGCACACACGCTGGCAGCGGCTGCAAAGAATTTAAAGAAGCCGTTATTGGCCGCTTCGCGATGAGTATATTTTTCCTGCTTGCCGGCAATCTCAGCTTGAGGCACTGTAAATGCTTTGCTTTGCATGCTTTCATCAGCCACCTTCGCCGCAGCGCCCTGACGGATACAGTCGCCGATAATGTGGTACTCATGCCAAGCGCGCAATGCTTCCTCGTCTGCCAATACGGCATCCAGCATCTCATCAGTCAATGCTTCACCGTCCATCAATGCGGACACATACTCCAATGCTTTATTTGTTTTGTCGTTCATTTTTATTACCACCTTTGATCTTCAGAAGTATCCAACAGCGGCCGCAAATCTTTTGCAATCAGTTCACGCGCTCTGAAAATACGCGAACGTACTGTACCTATCGGACAATCCACTACCCGAGCTATTTCTTCGTAAGACAAGCCGTCCATTTCCCTAAGCGTAATGGCTTGACGCATATCGTCTGGCAGTTGCGCAATGCTTGCTTCGACGGTCTGCAAGATTTCCCGATTCATCATCTCAGCTTCCGGCGTATGGTAATCCGCAATCTGATCGGTTAAATCAAGAACATCTCCCTCCTCATTGGCCGCTTCCGAGCTGACAAAAAACTGACGACCCGAAGTGGTCAGGAAATTCTTTGCCGTATTGATACCGATACGGTACAGCCATGTATAA
>NZ_JBQCWZ010000581.1:0-838 GCF_051956895.1 Neisseria sp. P0021.S006 | reverse complement strand
GTCAATGTCTCACAAGCCATGAAAACGCAGATACCCGCCGTCACGTTCAGACACAACACCCAAAACAAGAGCCAGAATTGCGGCGTTTTCATGGCTTGTGAGACATTGACATGATTACTGCTGACCAATTTGCTTTTGATTTTCGGCGCAACATAACCTTTAGGTTTCTAGCCATCGGCAGGTACACGGATCGTAAATGCACCGAACATCATCAACACCAAATAAAACAACCCTAAAACCACAAAAGTCTGCGCGACGCCAACCGAAGTTTCACTGGAGAAAAAACTCATCAGCGATACCGACAAAGGCGAAGCCAACATCGCGCCGCCGCCAAAACCCATAATCGCCAAACCTGTAGCCATGCCTGGTTTATCGGGAAACCATTTCATCAAAGTCGATACAGGCCCGATATAGCCCAAGCCCAAACCAACCCCGCCAATCACACCGTTGCCCAAATAAAGCAAAAACAGATTGTGCGTATGGACGCCGATCGCCGACACAAAAAAGCCCAAGCTAAAGCAGCAGGCGGCAACAAACATTGCTTTACGCGGCCCAACGCGTTCCATCCATGTACCGAACATGGCCGCAGACGCGCCCAACATCGCCAAGGCAATACTGAAAATCCAACCCACCGTGGTCAGCTTCCAATCTCCTGCAGCCGACTCAGTGATACCGATAAGCTTGGTCAGCGGCGCATTGAACACGGAATAAGCGTATATCTGCCCGATGGCAAGATGCACGGCCAAAGCAGCGGGCGGTACCAGCCAACGATTAAAGCCGGGTTTGGCAATGATCGCCTCACGGTCTAAAAATTTCATAAAATCCTCTTGTCTATATG
>NZ_JBQCWZ010000580.1:0-838 GCF_051956895.1 Neisseria sp. P0021.S006 | reverse complement strand
CGTGGTCTGCCTTGAAAAACGAATACCGCCGTGCAGACATCAGCCTGATTCTTCTGGACGAAGAAGAAGCCCGCGCCTACAACCGCGACTACCGCGGCAAAGATTACGCCACCAATGTATTGAGTTTCGCACTCAACGAAGGCGAAATCCTGCCCGACCAGTTTTCAGACGGCCTGTATGGCGATTTGGTGATTTGCCCGCAAGTGGTTTTGAAAGAAGCCGCCGAACAAGGCAAAACACCTGAGCAGCATTTTGCCCACCTGACCATACACGGTACTTTACACCTGATGGGCTACGACCACATCGAAGACGATGAAGCCGAAATAATGGAAGCCGAAGAAATCCGCCTGATGCTGGCGTCAGGCTTCCCCAACCCCTACCAAGAGGACGAATATTAAAATGGACGGTACGCAGTCGAAACCCAAGTTTTTCGAACGCCTAATCTCCCGACTTGCCGGCGAGCCCGACTCCGCCGAAGACGTATTAACCCTGCTGCGCCAAGCGCACGAGCAGGAAGTTTTTGATGCCGACACACTGACCCGGCTGGAAAAAGTATTGGACTTTGCCGAACTGGAAGTGCGTGATGCCATGATTACGCGCAGCCGCATGAACGTATTGAAAGAGAACGACAGCATCGAGCGCATCACGGCCTACATCATCGAAACCGCCCATTCGCGTTTCCCCGTCATCGGTGAAGACAAAGACGAGGTTTTAGGTATTTTGCACGCCAAAGACCTGCTCAAATATATGTTCAACCCCGAGCAGTTTCACCTGAAATCCGTCTTACGCCCTGCCGTTTTCGTTCCCGAAGGCAAATCTTTGACCGCCCTTTTAAAAG
>NZ_JBQCWZ010000579.1:0-839 GCF_051956895.1 Neisseria sp. P0021.S006 | reverse complement strand
TACCCGCACCGTTGCGGCCGATTAAACCGATTTTCTCGCCGCTGTCGAGTTGAAAAGAAGTTTTGTCGAGCAAGGCGACATGACCGACAGCAAAAGAAGCATTTTCTACGGATAAGATATTCATGGGGAAACTTCAAAAAAGAAAAGGGGAACATTTTAACCAATTATCGGCAGATATTTGCCGACAATCATATGAAATTGAAAGTATCAGGCCGTCTGAAAGCAGTTTTCAGACGGCCTTCACTATTATTCTTGAACCTTCAAACCGAAATGCAGATAGGCTCGTTCGGTTGCTACGCGTCCGCGCGGTGTACGCTGCAAAAAACCCTGCTGAATCAGATAAGGCTCAATTACATCTTCGATGGTATCGGTCGATTCGCCAATCGCAGCAGCCACGTTTTCCAAACCGACAGGGCCGCCGCTGAATTTGTGCAGAATCGCCTCAAGGAATTTCCTGTCCATCACATCCAAACCCTGACCGTCCACATCCAGCATGCTTAAGGCAGCATCGGCAATTTCCGCATCAATGACGCCGTTGTTTTTCACATCGGCATAATCGCGTACACGTCGCAAAAGGCGGTTGGCAATGCGCGGCGTACCGCGGCTGCGCTTGGCCACTTCCATCGCACCCTCTTCACCCATTTCCAACTGCAACAATTGAGCAGAACGGGCAACAATAGTCGCCAAGTCTTTGTTTTGATAAAACTCCAATCGGGACACAATACCGAAACGGTCGCGCAACGGATTGGTCAACATACCGGCACGGGTCGTCGCCCCCACCAATGTAAACGGCGGCAAATCGATTTTGACCGAACGCGCAGCCGGTCCCTCTCCAATCA
>NZ_JBQCWZ010000578.1:0-846 GCF_051956895.1 Neisseria sp. P0021.S006 | reverse complement strand
GCTTCCACTACAAAATGTCGGTTGAAAAAGCCTACTCTACCGACTCCAACATGCTGGGTGCCACCCACGAAGCCAAAGACTTGGAATTCCTCAACAGCGGCATCAAAATCGTTAAGCCCATCATGGGCGTTGCCTTCTGGGACGAAAGCGTCGAAGTCAAACCCGAAGAAGTTAGCGTACGCTTTGAAGAAGGCGTGCCGGTTGCACTAAACGGCAAAGAATACGCCGATCCTGTCGAACTCTTCCTCGAGGCCAACCGCATCGGCGGCCGCCACGGCTTGGGCATGAGCGACCAAATCGAAAACCGCATCATCGAAGCCAAATCGCGCGGCATCTACGAAGCCCCGGGCATGGCATTGTTCCACATCGCCTACGAGCGTTTGGTCACCGGCATCCACAACGAAGACACCATCGAACAATACCGCATCAACGGCCTGCGCCTCGGCCGCCTGCTCTACCAAGGCCGCTGGTTTGACAGCCAAGCCCTTATGTTGCGCGAAACCGCCCAACGCTGGGTCGCCAAAGCCATCACCGGCGAAGTCACCCTCGAACTGCGCCGCGGCAACGACTACTCGATTCTGAACACCGAATCGCCCAACCTGACCTACCAACCGGAACGCCTGAGCATGGAAAAAGTCGAAGACGCAGCGTTCACACCGCTCGACCGCATCGGCCAACTGACCATGCGCAACCTCGACATCACCGATACCCGCGCCAAACTGGGTATTTACTCGCAAAGCGGTTTGTTGGCATTGGGCGAAGGCTCCGTATTACCGCAGTTGAATAATAAGGAGTAGAATCAGGGGGCTTTAAAGCCCCCTTATTTTCAAAGGAATAAAATGAAAG
>NZ_JBQCWZ010000577.1:0-846 GCF_051956895.1 Neisseria sp. P0021.S006 | reverse complement strand
TGTTTATCTGCATGCCAGCCCCGAAACCTTGCTGGAGCGTACCCGTTACGATAGCAACCGGCCGCTGTTGCAAGTTGCCAACCCGTTGGCCAAACTGCAAGAGCTGTATGACCAGCGCGATACGCTGTACCGTCAAACCGCCCATCTCGTCATCGAATCCGACAGCTGCCACAAAACGCTCAAACGGCTGATTGAAATATTGAGCGAATAACACGCTTTACAAAGGAACACCATGCGCACCCTGACTGTCCAAACCCCGTCCCATCAATACCCCATCTTTATCGGGCATAAACTGATTGAGCAGGCCGATACGCTGCTTCAGCCCTATTTAGGCAAAAAAGCGGCCATCATTACCAACGAAACCGTTGCGCCGCTTTATCTCAAGCAGCTCCAGACGGCCTTAGACAGACTGGGTGTGCCGCATTTCAGCATTATCCTTCCCGACGGCGAAGAATATAAAAACTGGCAGACGCTCAACCTGATTTACGATGGCCTGATGCAAAACCGTGCCGAGCGCAAAACCACTTTAATCGCTTTGGGCGGCGGCGTGATAGGCGACATGGTCGGTTTTGCCGCAGCGACTTATCAGCGTGGCGCACCTTTTATCCAAGTACCGACCACATTGCTCAGCCAGGTTGATTCCTCGGTCGGCGGCAAAACCGCCATCAACCATCCGTTCGGTAAAAACATGATTGGCGCATTTTATCAGCCGCAAGCCGTTCTGGCCGATTTGACCGCCCTGCAAACGCTGCCGCAGCGCGAACTTTCCGCAGGCATGGCCGAAGTTATCAAATACGGCGCATTGGGCGATGCCGAATTTTTTGCCTGGTTGGAAGAAAATATGGC
>NZ_JBQCWZ010000576.1:0-847 GCF_051956895.1 Neisseria sp. P0021.S006 | reverse complement strand
ATACACCATAATGCCGTAGGTCGGCGCGAGGATGCCTTCGAGCAGCGGATGGATGTATTGGAATTCTTGGCCTTTCATACGCGCGACGAAGTCGGGAATGTTGTCCATCGGGCCGGGACGGTAGAGCGATACGAAGGCGATGAGTTCTTCAAACTTGGTCGTATGCGCCGTTTTCAGCATTTTTTTCATGCCGGTCGACTCAAACTGGAAGACGGCGGTGGTGTTCGCATCGCGGAAGATTTGGTAGGCGGCCTGGTCGTCAAGCGGAATCTTGCCGACATCGACGATATCGCCGGTGGTGCTTTTGATGTTGTTCTGCGCCATTTCGATAATGGTCAGGTTGCGCAGACCCAAAAAGTCGAATTTCACCAAACCCACGTCTTCCACGTCGCCCTTGTCGTACATGGATACGGGCGAGGCGGATTCGTCCGCCTGATACACGGGGCTGTAATCGGAAATCTTGCCCGGCGCAATTAACACGCCACCCGCGTGCATACCCAGACCGCGCGTCAGGTCTTCCAGCTTTTTCGCCAGCGTAATCAGTTCGTCCGCTTCTTCTGCTTCAATTAATTCCTGAATTTGCGGCTCGGCCTCCATGGCTTTTTCCAAACTCAGGGGTTTGTTGGCTTCCAACGGAATCAGCTTGGACAGTTTGTCGCACAGCATAAACGGCAGTTCCAGCACGCGTCCCACGTCGCGGATGACCGCTTTGGACGACATCGTGCCGAAGGTAACAATCTGGCTGACCGCTTCCGCGCCGTATTTTTCGCGCACATATTCAATCACGCGGCCACGGTTTGCCTGACAGAAGTCAACGTCAAAGTCAGGCATGGAGACGCGTTCAGGG
>NZ_JBQCWZ010000575.1:0-847 GCF_051956895.1 Neisseria sp. P0021.S006 | reverse complement strand
AACCTACACCATGGCGAACGTCATTGCTCAAAGCGGCCGCCCTGCTATCATCATGGCGCACAACAAAACCCTTGCCGCCCAGCTTTATGCAGAAATGCGCGAGTTTTTCCCCGAAAACGCGGTGGAATATTTCGTCTCCTACTACGACTATTATCAGCCTGAAGCCTATGTGCCCAGCCGCGATTTGTTCATCGAAAAAGACAGCGCGATCAACGAACACATCGAGCAGATGCGCCTTTCCGCCACCAAAAACCTGATGACGCGCGACGACGTGATTATCGTCGCCACCGTGTCCGCCATTTACGGTATCGGTGACCCGACCGAATATCAACAAATGGTGTTGTCCGTCAAAGAAGGCGATACCATCGAGCAGCGCGACATCATTGCCACACTCGTTTCCATGCAGTACGAACGCGGTGATTTGGACTTCAAACGCGGCAGCTTCCGTGTACGCGGCGACGTGATTGACGTGTACCCTGCTGAAAGCTCCGAAAACGCCTTGCGCATCAGCCTGTTCGATGACGAAATCGACCGACTCGATATGTTCGACCCGCTTTCAGGCAGCCTGCACCAACGCGTCGGCCGCTACACCGTCTTCCCATCCAGCCACTACGTTACCCCGCGCGACACCGTCTTGCGCGCCTGCGAGTCCATCAAAGAAGAATTGCGCGAACGCATTGAATTTTTTGCCCGCGAACAACGCCCTGTCGAACAACAACGCATTGAACAGCGCACCCGCTTCGACCTCGAAATGCTCTACGAAATGGGCTTCTGCAAAGGCATCGAAAACTACTCCCGCCACTTCTCCGGAAAAAAAGAAGGCGAACCGCCGCCCACGCTGATGGAC
>NZ_JBQCWZ010000574.1:0-847 GCF_051956895.1 Neisseria sp. P0021.S006 | reverse complement strand
GAAAAAGGCCGTCTGAAAAATGATTTTCAGACGGCCTTTTTGTTTCTAAAAGAATAGAGTGAAATACGACTTGATAGCAGTTTCACTATATAATTAAGGCCGTCTGAAAACTCGGCATCTTTTAAGAATTATGGCAAACAACAAACATTCCAAACACAGCAATCAAGTACGTATCATCGGTGGGCAATGCAGGGGACGAAAGCTAACATTTTTATCTGCAGATGGTCTGCGCCCGACGCCTGACAGCGTGCGTGAAAAACTATTTAATTGGTTGGGTCAGGATTTAACCGGCAAAACGGTATTAGATTTATTCAGCGGTAGCGGTGCTTTAGGAATGGAGGCTGCTTCTCGTAATGCGGCAAAAGTGCTAATGGTCGATAACCACCGCCAAACTGTTCAAACGCTTCAGAAAAATATCTGTGAATTAGGTTTGAAACAGGTGGAAATTGTGTGTTCAGACGGCATGGCTTATCTGACAAGGCCGTCTGAAAAATTTGATGTTGTGTTTCTTGATCCGCCGTTTGCATGGGAAGATTGGCAAAATCTGTTTATCCGATTGCAAAGCCACTTGAAAAATGGGGCAATGGTCTATATTGAAGCAGGGAAGTTGCCTGAAAAACCGGATTGGCTGGAAATTTATCGGGAAGGAAAGGCGGGAATGAGTAGGTTTGAATTATCGCTCTATTCGCAAGTTGCTGAATAGTATAGAATTTGAGAATCATTCCCAAGGTGTAAAACATTCTTTTAAACGGATTGTTCCGACGTCATTTGTGCTATAATCCGCGCCCAATCGGTTTTGATAATTTAAGAAAAAAGGAAATAGAAATGTCGCTCTTTATTACAGATG
>NZ_JBQCWZ010000573.1:0-849 GCF_051956895.1 Neisseria sp. P0021.S006 | reverse complement strand
TGCATCTTCAGGAGTCAGGCCTTTGGATTTGCGCAATTCGCACATTGGCTCGACGTATTGCTCAACCAAAGAAGCAGGATCGATGATTTCCAAAGAATCAGGCAGGGAGATGCCACGCTCTTTAGCTACGGCTTCAACTTCTTCGCGGGTAGCCAACAGTACGCAACGGGCGATGCCTTTTTCGTGGCAGATGGCGGCAGCGGCGACGGTGCGCGGTTCTGCGCCTTCAGGCAGAACGATGCGCATATCGGCTTTGCGGGCAAAATCGATCAGGTTGTAACGGAATTGGGCTGGAGACAGGCGTTTGGCTTCGCGTTTGGCCAAAGCGGATACGTCTTGCAGTTTGTCGCTGGAGCCGAAGAAAGTCAGGCCGGTTTGCTCGCCGACTTGTGCGCCTAAAGCAGCGGCTGCACCGTCAATGATGAAACCTTCCAATAAGCCTGGAGAGTTGGTATAGAGCTGTTTGGCAAGATTCAATTGTTGGGTGACGGCAGCGGCATCAGTGTTGTCGGATTTCAGCGCCAATACAACGCCTGCATCCAAAGACAGCGCCAATTCGACGTTTTTGCCTGCCAAGAACAATTTTTCTGCATCAGGAGTGATGCCTTCGATAACGAGGTTATCTACATTCAATGCTGCAACTTTACCGACAAGCGCGTCAAACCAGTCGTCGCTCTTGCCTTGAGCCAACAGGGTTTCTGTAGTGGAGTCAACGGCTTGGAAAACTTGCGCATTCAATGCTGCTGCAAATGCTTTTGCCGCTGCATCGGCGCTCAGGCCGGCAGATACCGGTGCGATCAGGATTTTTGCCATTTTGTGTCCTCTCTTTCGGTGATTGTAGAAGGGTGT
>NZ_JBQCWZ010000572.1:0-850 GCF_051956895.1 Neisseria sp. P0021.S006 | reverse complement strand
CTATAAAGACAACGCGCCGCTTTACCAATTAGACCAATGGCCTGAAGGCTTTGAGTGGCTGGTTGCCGATGACGGCGACAATTCCGTATTCGTTTTCGAGCGCCGCGACCGTGAAGGCAACCGCGTTATCGTCATCAGCAACTTCACGCCTGTAGTGCGCGAAGGCTACCGTTTTGGTGTGAATTCTGCCGGCGAATACCGCGAAATCCTCAATTCAGACGACCTGCATTACAAAGGCAGCGGCGTTTCTGCCGGCGCAATGGTGGAGACAGAAGAAGTTTGGTCGCATGGCAAACCAAACTCCCTGTCTGTTACCGTACCGCCGTTGGCAACCGTGTACCTGTATCAGGCGGCAGTCAAAGACGAAGCGTAAATCAACTTTGAGGGTGGGCATCATGTCTGCCTAATCAGCTGAAAATTAAAAGATAGTGATATCAATATGATTCAAGGCCGTCTGAAAGATTTTCAGACGGCCTTATATTGGACACGAAACCAAATACATACCAAGGAATCATTCTATGACTGCCAAATCATGGCATATCGAGGAAGGCAAGCCTTATCCCATGGGCGCGACCCTGACGAGCAAGGGCGCGAATTTCACCTTGTTTTCCATCAATGCCGAAAAGGTCGAATTGTGTCTGTTTGATAAGGATAAAGAAACCCGTTTGGAGATGCCTTCGCGGCGCGGTTCGGTATTTTACGGATTTGTGCCAGACGTTAAGGCAGGGCAGCGATACGGTTTTCGCGTGTATGGACGTGAAAACGCAGAATACGGCTCATGTTTTAATCCCAACAAATTGCTGATTGACCCGTATTCCAAAAAAATTGACGGCAAACCAAGCTACCGTAC